>JAJTFU010000158.1:9049-11513 GCA_021299075.1 Novosphingobium sp.
GGCCAATGTCCACGACACCTTCTACATCATCGGCACCGCCGCCGGCCCGCACCCCTATCCGGAGCTGGTCCGCGATTTCCAGAGCGTGATCGGCAAGGAAGCCCGCGCCCAGATGCTGGCCCGCACCGGCCGCCTGCCCGATCTGCTGGTCGCCGCGATCGGCGGGGGCAGCAATGCCATCGGCCTGTTCCATCCGTTCCTCGACGATGCCGAAGTGAAGATGCTCGGCGTCGAAGCGGCCGGACACGGGCTCGACAAGGAACATGCCGCGTCACTGGCGGGCGGGCGGCCCGGCATCCTCCACGGCAACAAGACCTACCTGCTGCAGGATGAAGACGGCCAGATCACCGAAGGCCACTCGATCAGCGCGGGGCTGGACTATCCCGGCATCGGGCCGGAGCATTCCTGGCTCAAGGAAATCGGCCGGGTCGACTATACCAGCGCGACCGACACCGAAGCGCTCCAAGGCTTCCAGTTGCTCTGCCGGACCGAGGGGATCATCCCCGCACTCGAGCCGAGCCACGCCATCGCCGCCGTCACGAAGGTCGCCCCAACTATGAGCAAGGACCAGATCATCCTGGTCAACCTCTGCGGCCGCGGCGACAAGGACATCTTCTCTGTCGCGGAGCACCTGGGGGTGAAGCTTTAGTGGACCGCAAATGGGGTCTCGCGGGCGTGGTGCTTACGCTAGCAGCCTGGGGCTGCTGGCAGGGAATGGAAACCGTGCCTGACTACTCGCCCATTTCGACGGCCCTGTTCTATGGCGGCTATGCCCTTGTCGCCTTGGCGCTTTACGCACTCTTTCGAGCATTCCGGAGTCCGAAATCTTGACCCGCCTCTCCGCCGCATTCGCCAAGGGCCGCCCGGCTCTCGTCACCTTCGTTACCGGGGGCGATCCGACGCCGGCGGCCACCCCTGCGATCCTTGATGCGCTGGTGGCTGGCGGGGCCGACGTGATCGAGCTGGGCATGCCATTTACCGATCCGATGGCCGATGGCCCGGCGATCCAGAAGGCCAACCTGCGCAGCCTGGGCGCTGGCACCCGCACGGCCGATATCCTGAAGATCGCTGCCGATTTCCGAGCGCGGCACCCGGACGTGCCGCTGGTGCTGATGGGCTATGCCAACCCGATGACGATCCGCGGGGCGGACTGGTTCGCCGACCAGTGCCACGCCGCCGGGGTCGATGGGGTGATCTGCGTCGACATCCCGCCCGAGGAAGACCCGGAACTGGGCCCCGCGCTGCGTGCCAAGGGCATCTCGCTGATCCGCCTCGCCACCCCCACCACCGATGCGGCCCGGCTGCCGGCGGTGCTCGATGGCTCGTCGGGCTTTCTCTACTACGTCTCGGTCGCCGGGATTACGGGCATGCAGCAGGCCGCCGTTGGTTCGATTGCCGAGGCGATGGCGCGGATCAAGGCCGCGACCGACCTGCCCGTTGCCGTCGGCTTTGGCGTGCGCACTCCCGAACAGGCCGCCGCCTTTGCCAAGGTGGCGGACGGCGTGGTGGTCGGCTCGGCGCTGGTCGATCTGGTCGGTGAGCATGGCGTCAATGCCGCCGGGCCTGTGCAGGAACTGACAGCGGCATTGGCGGCGGCAGTGCATTCGGCTAGGACGAGCGCATGAGCTGGATCGATCGTGTTCGCAAAGCGCTGCCCTTTCAGGACAAGCGCGACACTCCGGACAACCTCTGGATCAAGTGCCCTTCGTGCAGCGAAATGCTGTTCACCAAGGAGTATGAGGAAAACCTGAGCGTCTGCCCGCGCTGTGATCATCACGGCCGCATCGGCGCCGAGGCGCGGTTTAACCAGCTGCTCGATCCGGTCTTCACCGTGCTTCCGGCCCCGAAGGTCAAGGAAGACCCGCTGAAGTTCAAGGATTCGAAGAAGTATCCGGACCGCTTGAAGGCTGCCCGCCTCGCCAACCCCTATCCCGATGCCCTGACCAATGCGCTGGGCACGATTGACGGCAACAAGGTGGTGCTGGGCGTGCAGGACTTCGCATTCATGGGCGGGTCGATGGGCATGGCCGTGGGCGCGGCCTTCGTGGCCGGCGCGGACAAGGCGCTGAAGGAAAAGTGTGCCTACGTGATCTGCACCGCTGCTGGCGGCGCGCGGATGCAGGAAGGCATCCTCAGCCTAATGCAGATGCCCAAGTGCACCGTGGCGATCCGCCGCCTTCGCGCTGCCGGGCTGCCCTACATCGTCGTGCTGACCGATCCCACCACCGGCGGCGTCACGGCCTCCTATGCCATGTTGGGCGATGTCCACATTGCCGAGCCGGGCTGCCTGATCGGCTTTGCCGGCCAGCGCGTGATCCAGGATACGATCCGCGAAAAGCTGCCCGAAGGCTTCCAGCGGGCCGAGTACCTGCTGGAGCACGGCATGGTCGACATGGTGGTCCACCGCCGCGACCTGAAGGATCGGCTCGCGCTGGTGCTGGACTACCTGGGGACTGCCAAGGCA
>JAJTFU010000159.1 GCA_021299075.1 Novosphingobium sp.
ACCTGATCTTCGACCTGGTCCCCGATGATGGCACCAGCCCGCTACGCGATGCGGTGGAGGAGAAATTCCCGACCGCCTGTTACGCCGTGCTCGAGCTGGATATCGACCGCTGGGCCGACCTGCGCGATCGCTGCGCTCGGCTGGTCCACCTGGTTCGCCCCCGCGATCTCGATCCTGCACTGGGCCCGCTGGTCTAGACCAGGGTCAAGCGCATCAATTTGCGCTCCTAATTTTGCGAGGCTTCCCCCACTCGACAGCGCCCCGCCCTCTGCTATGACGCCGCTTAACCGTTCGATTAAGTACCGGAGATTGTCACTCATGCCGCTGCCCGCCCCGTTTGACCGCCTGCGCCTCCCCGTGATTGGTTCACCGCTCTTTATCGTTTCGGGTCCGGAGCTGGTGATCGCCCAGTGCAAGGCTGGGATCATCGGCAGCTTCCCCGCGCTCAATGCCCGCCCCTCGGGCGTGCTGGACGAATGGCTCCACCGCATCACCGAGGAGCTGGCCGCGCATAATCGCGACAATCCAGACCGTCCGGCCGCGCCCTATGCCGTGAACCAGATCGTCCACAAGACCAACAACCGGCTTGAGGAAGACATGGAGGTCTGCGCCAAGTGGCAGGTGCCGATGACCATCACCTCGCTCGGTGCGCGCGAAGACATCAACAATGCGGTCCACGCCTGGGGCGGGATCGTGCTGCACGACGTGATCAATGATCGCTTCGCTCGTAAGGCGATCGAAAAGGGTGCCGACGGCCTGATCCCGGTCGCCGCCGGCGCGGGCGGCCATGCCGGCACGCTCTCCCCCTTCGCGCTTATGCAGGAAATCCGCGAATGGTTCGATGGCCTGATCGCGCTATCTGGCTCAATCGCTTGTGGGCACTCAATCCTCGCCGCTCAGGCGATGGGCGCCGACTTTGCCTATATTGGCACGCCGTGGATTGCGACCAAGGAAGCCAACGCGGTTGAGGGCTACAAGAACAGCATTGTCGAAAGCCGCGCCGACGACATCGTCTATTCCAACCTCTTCACCGGGGTGCACGGCAACTACCTGCGCCCCTCGATCGTTGCCGCGGGCCTCGATCCCGACAACCTGCCGGTGAGCGACCCCAGCAAGATGAACTTCGGCTCGGGCGGCAATACCGAAGCGAAGGCCTGGAAGGACATCTGGGGCTCGGGTCAGGGGATCAACGCAGTCAAGGCGGTGGAATCGGTGGCAGACCGGGTTGACCGGCTGGAAGCCGAATACAACCGCGCGCGGGCCGAACTGGCTGAAAAGGCGCGGATGGCCCTCGCTTAAATCTGACAACCTTCTGACCGCTCAGGGCCCGTCTACCGCGGTGGCGGGCCACAGGTCATCGACCAGGGCATCAAGCTCGGTAAAGTCTACCCCGCTGCCCAGCGGATCCTTGCGGCTGAGCAGCAATCTGCGTCGCTGATCAAGCAGTCGCCGCCGCAGCGCGCGTTGCAACAGCTCCAGCCGCGCCAGGGCGTCGGTCAGCGCGGCTTTAGGCGTTTGTGCCCGGCTGCGCGCCCAGCTCGCTTCGATCTGGCCAACCCGTTCACTCACCAGTTCGTTATAACTGCGGTGCGGGCCGCGATGCAGCGGCAGGCCAATGCGCAGCGCCGAACGGTCGGTCGCCGGCAGCAGCAAGCCATTCTGGCGGAAATCATCGAAGCGTAACCGGTCCCGCCCCAGGGCGCGGAACAGAACGGCGGTACCCTCCCGTCGCAGCAGTTGCCGGGGCAGCAAGTGGTGCCGTTGCACCCCGGGATCATACCCGGCCTGATCGCGGCGATTGACTGCGCGAAAGGGTAGCCATGAGCGTTGCCCACCGCCCTGCTGGATCACCCCGCAGCCCCCATCGCGCTGACCAGAATGCGCAGTTCCATCCCATCGCGGACCGGGACGGCAAGCAGGTGCTCACCAGCCGGGCCAATAAAGTCCCGCTCTTCCCTGAGCGGGCCCGTTTGAACCAGCTCGTGAATCAGCCGGACGGCTAACCGCGCCATAGCGGCGGTCGTAAGACGCTTGTCCGGTTCAAAGCGCAATTCCTGACCGGTCAGCAGGCCGAGCCCGCGCGAAACCATCGCCCCGTTGGCTTCCTGCTCCAGCGCTGTCAGGGCCAGACCGGGAAAGGCTCCTCCACCCAGCCAATCCGCCATAGACCGCTGAAAAAGGTCCGGCGCCACCCACGATCCGGCCGGAGACCAGACCACCGCCGCGATACCAGGCAAGCTAGCCAGGCGCGCGCCCAGCCCCGCGAGCATGCGCAGCACGGGAAACAGGCCAGCTCCGCCAGCCAGATGGGCCCCGGGTGCCAGACTGACCACTTCGCCGGCGGGCATCGAGCGCAGACCGACCGTTGGCCCGGCCGGCGGCTGACAGTCGCCACTGCCCGGCGCGAGACCCGTGCAATCGAACGTCAATCCATGCGCCAGCAGCTCCGCCCATTCTCCAGTGGGGCTTCGGTGGGACAAGACGAAGACCGGTCCTGCATCCTCACCAGCCTGATTGGCGAGCGCTTCCAGCGCGGCAAGATCGGGCCGGGAACCGGGCACGAAGACCAGGCACAACCGCGGCGCCCCATCCTTGCCCTGATTGTTCCCGATCGTATCGATCGCCGGTCCTCCCGATCATTCGGCTCCAAACTTTCGGAATGTCTGGCATTTTTAGCCGCGCTTAGTCGAGTCCCCGCAGGCAAGTTGTCTCAGGTTTGGACCCAATTTCCCATCGCTGTGCGCAACTCCTTCAAAAGACACCGGTGGCCAGGCCTTCAGCCAGAGCCGCCCCCAGCTCTGCCGCGCCCTGCAGTGCCGATTCAGGCACAACCTTGGGAGCAAGGATGGCTTCGGGGGTTTGCGCCGCAAGGTTGACGATGATCGGCTCGGCCACGCGCCGCAGCCGCCAGCCTGTAACGATCCGGTCGAGCTGGGCCTGCGCGCCGTGCCCGTCGCTGCCGGCGGTATTGATCGTCGCATAGGGGCGCCCCGCGACCTGCCCCAGCAGCGGATAGTAGTTGCGGTCGAAAAACTCCTTCATCGCCCCGCTCATGGTCCCGAGGTTTTCAGGGCAGGCGAAGAGGTAGCCGCTGGCCGCCAGCAGGTCTGCCGCATTGGCCTCGTCCGCGCCGAGCAGCACGGCGCGCCCGTCTGCGCCAGCAAAGGCCGCTTCGGCCAGGGCGCGTGCGGCGCCGGTGCGGCTGTGCCAGATGATTGCCAACATATCCCGATCATGGCCCAGCACGAGCCTGCTGCAAAGCCGTGAAAAGCCGGGACCAGCCCCTTCTCAGCGCCTGCGGGTTCCGCTAGCCCGCACCCATGGCTTCCGCCCCCTCCTCAATCCTCGGCATCGAACGCTCGCTGACTGGCCGGGCCTGGCGCTGGCGCGGCGGCAACATGGACCTGTCGAGCAGCCCGGCTTCGCTCGATCACGATCTGGTTACCCAGCTGCTGCTCGCGCGCGGCGTGCCGCATGATGATGTGGAGCGGCACCGCAATCCCTCGCTGCGGGCCTTCCTGCCCGATCCGTCCGCCTTCCGCGACATGGACCTGGCCGCTGAGCGGCTGGCCCAGGCTGTCCTGACCGGCGAGAGCCTGACAGTTTATGGCGATTACGACGTCGATGGCGCGACCAGCGCCGCGCTGCTGATCCGGCTGCTGCGGATGTTGGGCCACCCGGCGCGCTATTACATCCCGGACCGGCTGCTCGAAGGCTATGGGCCTTCGGGCGAGGCGCTGGTGCGGCTGGGGGCCGAAGGCTCCAGCCTGATCGTCACCGTCGATTGCGGGGCCATGGCCTATGAAGCGCTCGAGATGGCGCACACAGCCGGGATCGACGTGATCGTGGTCGATCACCACAAGTGCGCCGCTCAGTTACCCCTGGCAACCGCGCTGGTGAATCCCAACCGGCTGGACGAGGATGACTTGGCCGCTGCCCATGGCCACCTCGCGGCCGTCGGCGTTGCCTTCCTGCTCGCCGTGGCGACCGTGCGCGTGCTGCGCCAGCGTGGCTTCTTCGCCGATCTAGCCGAGCCGGACCTGTTCTCGCTGCTCGATCTGGTCGCCCTGGGCACGGTGGCCGACGTTGCCGCGCTACATGGGCTCAACCGGGCGATGGTGGCCCAGGGCCTGAAAGTGATGGCCCGGCGTGAGAATATCGGCATGGCCGCGCTGATCGATGCCAGCCGTCTGAACCGCGCGCCGACCTGCAGCGACCTGGGCTTTGCCCTCGGCCCGCGGATCAATGCCGGGGGCCGGGTGGGCGAGGCAACCCTGGGCGTCCGCCTGCTCACCACCGAAGACCCCGATGAGGCGCGGGCCATCGCCGCCCAGCTTTCGCAATTGAACGAGGAACGCCGCGCGATCGAGGCGGCCGTGCAGGAAGCCGCCGAAGCTCAGCTGGAGAGCCAGCACAACCGGGCAGTCGTGCTCCTGGCTGGGGCCGGCTGGCATCCCGGCGTGATCGGAATCGTGGCCGGGCGGATCAAGGAAAAGTCAGGCCGCCCCGCAATCGTCATTGCGCTCGACGCCGATGAGCACGGCAATGGCAAAGGCTCGGGCCGCTCGATTGCCGGCGTCGATCTCGGCGCCGCGATCATCGCCGCGCGCGAGGCCGGGCTGCTGATCGCGGGTGGCGGCCATGCGATGGCGGCGGGACTGACCATCGACCCCGGCCGCCTCAATGCGCTGGCCGAATTTCTGGATGACCGGCTGGGCGCGGCCGTTACGGCTGCCCAGGCCAGTCAATCGCTGCAACTGGACCTGGATCGACGATTGGGGCAGCCGTCCAGCGGCCGAACTGCACATTGACGATGCGGCCTGGGCCGATTGAAATATTCTTGCAAAAAGCGGCTTGACCCTCTCCCGTCCCTTCCCTAAACGCCCGGCCTGCCTGACGGCCTCAAGCCGGTTTGGCCCCTTCGTCTAGCGGTCTAGGACGCGGCCCTTTCACGGCTGAAACACGGGTTCGAGTCCCGTAGGGGTCACCACCAGCTTCCGGCAGGTGCCAGCACAAAAATGGTCGCTGGCATGCCTGGCCCGGACAGACTAATCATCCCAACCGCATGACCGGCAAGCTCCCGCTCCCAGGATTGTTCCTTGCCGCACTTGCCGCGCTTGGCCTGGCCGTCGCCGGAGTCAGCTTGCCGCTGGTCGGCGCCGTAGTGCTGGTCTGGATCGGTTCGTTGTGGCTGACCCTGCCCGAACCCGAACTGGCCGAAATCCGTGTCGACAAGGCCGAGGTTACCCGCGATGCGGTGCGCGAGGCGATTGAATCGCTCGGCGCGCCCTTGCTGGTGCTGGAAGGCACCCGGATCGTCATGGCCAATGCTGCCGCGCGCGCTGCCCTGGGAGCACACGTGCAGGGCCAGGACGCGCGAATCGCCTTGCGCCACCCTGATGCCATGCGCCTGCTGGACATGGCCGATGGCGACAGCGTGACCATTCCCGGCTTCACCGGCACGCGCAGTCTGTGGCAACTGACCCGCCGCCGGATCGACAAGCAGCGCTGGCTGATCGAACTGGCCGACCGGACCACCGAAGCCGATGTCAGCCGTGCCCACACCGATTTCGTTGCCAATGCCAGCCATGAACTGCGCACCCCGCTGGCTTCGATCATCGGCTATGTCGAGACGCTGGAGGAAGGCGGCCCGGCAGTCGATGCCGAAGCGCAGAAGCGGTTCCTCGGGATTGTCCTGCGCGAGGCCCGGCGGATGCTGTCGCTGGTCGAGGATCTGCTCTCACTGAGCCACGCCGAAGCCGAAAAGCACGACCATCCGACCGAACCGCTCGATCTCGGCAAGCTCGCCGCGCGTGTTGTTGGCGAAGTCGCCTCGCTGCGCGGCAAGGAACAGGTCCAGCTCGTCGCCGCAGCGGACGGCGCGGTGGTAGCGGGCGATTCGACCCAGCTTGAACAGCTGCTGCGCAACCTGATCGATAATGCGCTGAAATATGGTGGCGCAGACTCGCCGGTCGAAGTGAGCGTGGCGGCACCCCAAGCGAACACGATCGAACTGGCAGTTACCGACCATGGTCCGGGTATCGCGCCCGAGCACCTGCCGCACCTGACCCGGCGCTTTTACCGCACCGATCCGGGCCGCAGCCGCGCTTCGGGCGGCACCGGTCTGGGCCTGGCGATCGTCAAGCATATTGTGGAGCGGCACCGCGGCAAGCTGGACATCACCAGCACCCTCGGCGAAGGAACACGCGTGACTGTTTCGCTGCCGAAAACCGAGCTGGCGGCGTTGTCATAAACTTGTCATGGAACTACTCCAGAGCGCTCTGGATCATGCTGATCGGAGGTTGATTCCATGAACAAGACCAAGCTGCTTATCGCTGCTGGTGCTGCCACTCTGCTGGCCGCCTGCGGCACCCAGTCCACTTCGCGTGACCAGATCCGTGCGGTCGGCTCTTCGACCGTCTATCCCTTTGCCAAGGCGATCTCGGACTCGCTCGCCAAGTCGAACGCCGAAATCAAGTCGCCGATCATCGAATCGACCGGCACCGGTGCCGGCATGAAGCTGTTCTGCGCCGGCGTCGGCGTGCAGCACCCCGACATCGTCAACGCTTCGCGCCGGATGAAGAAGTCGGAGTTCGAGGACTGCCAGAAGAACGGCGTCAAGGACATCATCGAAGTCCAGGTCGGCCTTGACGGCATCGCCTTTGGCGAAGCCAAGAGCGGCCCGGGCATCCCGCTGACCCTGGTTGACGTTTACAAGGCGCTGGCTGCCAATCCGTTCGGCAAGCCCAACACCGCCAAGAACTGGTCGGACGTGAATCCCGCCCTGCCGGCGATTCCGATCCTGGTCTATGGCCCGCCCTCGACCTCGGGTACGCGCGACGCGCTCAAGAAGAAAACGCTGACAAGCTGAAGGGTTCGCCGGTCAACGGCGTTGACCCGACCTATGACGCGATTGCTGATTTCAGCTATCCCGGTGCGCGCCCGCTTTACATCTACGTCAAGGCAGCGCACGTCAGCGCGATCAAGGGGCTCAAGGAATTCCTGGGCGAATGGGCCAAGAACTGGAGCAAGGGCGGTCTGCTCGCGCGTCAGGGCATGGTTGTCGCGCCGGATGACGTTCAGGCCAAGAACGCCAAGGTGGCCAGCGAGCTGACCGTCATGGATAGCAGCAGCCTCAAGTAAGCATAGAACAGGGACCAGTACGAACGATGTCGCCAGCCATTCCTCTCCTGCTCGCCTTCGGGCTGGGCCTGATTGCATGGCTGGCGGCGCGTTCAAAAGCCTGGGCCTTCAAGCGCGCGGCGCCGCCCGGCACCCGCGCGCCGCTGCATTCCCTGCCGAATTATCATGGCTGGTACGTTGCCCTGTGGGCGGTGGTGCCGGCCATGGCATTTGCGGCGGTCTGGGCGGGGATCAGCCCCAACCTGATTGTCACCCAGGCGTTGTCGGACCCGGCAGCCGCCAGCCTGCCGGCTTTTGGTGTCGAACGCGATGCAATCATCGCCGAAGCCTATTCGGCGGCCTCCGGTTCGGCCGCGGCAGCGTTCAACCCCGCAGCCGGCGCGCTGGTTGAACCGTTTGCCCAGGCGATCCGCACCTATGGTTCGATCGGCCTAGCGATCACCCTGGTGCTCGGTTTTGCCGGCGGAGCCTATGCCTTCCTGAAGCTGCGCCCTGACTTTACCGCCCGGACCAGGGTCGAGCGCGCGGTGATGTTCGGACTGCTGCTGGCCTCGCTGGTCGCCATCCTGACCACTTTCGGCATCGTCGCTTCGCT
>JAJTFU010000160.1 GCA_021299075.1 Novosphingobium sp.
CGTGCCGCACCCGACCTACAAGGCCGTCTGCACCGGCACGACCGGCCATGCCGAAGCGATCAAGCTGACCTTCGACGAGGCGGTGGTCTCTTTTGCCGACCTGCTCGACATCCACATGGGCACCCACGACCCGACCCAGCTCAATCGCCAGGGCAACGACATCGGCACCCAGTACCGCACTGCGCTGTTCCCGCTCGACGAAGCGCAGCGCGCCGAGTCCGAAGTCGGGATCGCGCGCTGGAATGCGGCCCACCCGGGCGAGCAGGCCGTCACCACGATCGAAGGCCCGGCGGAATGGTATCCGGCCGAGGACTATCACCAGGAATACTGGCAGGGCGAAGGCCAGCGGAACCCCTATTGCCTGGCCGTGATCCCGCCCAAGCTGGCCAAGCTGCAAAAGGGCTTCGCCGAGAAGCTGAAGGGTTAGGCCCGCCAGCGGGCGATAAAGAACCCGTCGAGGCCGCCTGCCTCAGGCAACTGCGAAGGATCGGTGCGGAGCCAGCCATTGTCGGTAGGCATCAGGCCGGCCGGCAGTTCATCGGCGCGGATTGGATCGGGCGTCAGCGTCACAGAGGCCGCCTGATCCTCGCCCTCCGCGCGCTCCAGCGAGCAGGTGGCATAGACCAGCGCTCCACCTGGCTTGACCCAGCCCTGGGCGCGTTCGAGCAAGGCTGTCTGCAATTCGACCAGTTCGGCAATCTGGCGCGGACCGATCCGGTGCAGCACGTCCGGGTGGCGCCGGCAGGTGCCGGTGGCCGTGCACGGTGCATCGAGCAGGACCGCGTCGAACGGTCCCTCCGGTTCCCACTGCAAGGCATCGACCTGGACCAGTTCGGCCGTCTGCCCGGTCCGGTTCAGGTTTTCCTGCATCCGCTGGAGCCGCTTGGCCCCGGCATCGAGCGCCGTCACCTGCCAGCCGGCAGCGGCAAGCTGCATCGTCTTGCCGCCAGGGGCAGCGCAGAGATCGAGCACACGGCGCCCTTCGCCCGGCCCGAGCAGGCGCGCCGGGAGGCTGGCAGCGAGGTCCTGGACCCACCAGGCTCCGTCTTTGAAACCCTCCAGCCGCTCAACCGCCGTGCCGCGCGCCAGCCGGACATGCCCCGGCATCAGGCTAACGCCGCCGAGGCGCTCAGCCCATTCGGCGGTGGTGGCAGGATCGCGCAAGGTCAGATCAAGCGGCGGCGGTACGTCGAGGCCGGCGGCGATTGCCCCGGCCCGCTCGCCCCACCGTTCCAGCACTGCCCGCGGCAGGCTGGGCACGGCTGGCAGCGTGACGGCGCGCTTCACCAGGGTCGAAAACACCCCATGCGCCAGCCGCCGCGGCCCGCCTGCCAGCAGCGGCAAGCCCGTGGCGATCACCGCGTGCGGCGGCGTTTCCAGCCGCAGCCAGCCGGCCAGCATCAGCCGCAGCGCCATGCGCGGCTTGGCATCGTCCGGCAGGACCTGCTGGGTCGCGCTGTCAATCAGCGCATCGAGATCGATCAGCCAGCGCAGCGCTTCCCCCGCCAGCGCGCGGGCCAGGGCGCGGTCGGCATCGGCGCGGATCCCCTGCAGGGCCGGCTGGGCCGCCTGATCGAGCGTCTCACCGCGCCGCAATACGGCATCGAGGAGCTTGAGCGCCGCCTTGCGCGCCGGGAGGCCGGGAATATCCATGCACCAAGCCCCTAGACGCAGGCGTCTGCAATAGCCAGATAGACACCATGATCAAGCGTGCCACCGAGCGTCCGAAGGATTTCGTCAAGCCAGCGCACTGGAGCAATGCGCCTGCGCCCAAGCCCGAGGCGGCGAAGCCTGATGCTGACCCGGACGGTCTCTCTCCGACCCGCTATGGCGACTGGGAACGCAACGGGATCGCGGTCGACTTTTGAGCGCTGCCGTCGGATCGCCGATTTCTGCAATCGGCAACTTGCCGCAATCGCATTTCGGCAAGCCGCCGCAAACTTGCGCTTAAGCTTCTCGCGCCTACATAGGCGTGACGAAAGGATGCGATGCGCATGAACGACGATCAGCCGAGCGGCAATCCGTGGATCAAGACCATGCTCGTGTGGGGTGGGATTTTCCTCGCCTTGCTGCTGGTGGTGACCATGATGGGCTCGCGGGCCGAGGCCCCCGGAAGCCAGATCGGCTACTCCGATTTCCGCACCCGCGTCGCCGAAGGATCGGTCGACAGCGTCCAGATCAGCGAGACCAAGATCAGCGGCAAGTTCAAGAACGGCGGCACCTTTGCCACTGTTCCCGTGCCGAACGACCCGACGCTGCAGCCGCTGCTGCAGGAAAACGGCGTGAAGTATGAAGGCAAGCCGACCGAGGAAGGCAACCTGCTGATCTATATCCTGGTCCAGACCCTGCCCTTCCTGCTGATCCTCGGCATTGCCTTCTTTGCGCTGCGCCAGGTCCAGAAGGGCGGCGGCGGCGGCGCCATGGGCTTTGGCAAGTCCAAGGCCAAGCTGCTGACCGAACGTCAGGGCCGCGTGACCTTTGCCGATGTCGCCGGGATCGACGAAGCCCGCGAAGAGCTGGAGGAAATCGTCGAGTTCCTGCGCGATCCGCAGCGCTTCTCCAAGCTGGGCGGCCAGATCCCCAAGGGCGCGCTGCTGGTCGGCTCGCCCGGTACCGGCAAGACCCTGCTGGCCCGCGCGATCGCAGGTGAGGCCGGCGTACCGTTCTTCACCATTTCGGGTTCGGACTTCGTCGAAATGTTCGTCGGCGTCGGCGCCAGCCGCGTGCGCGACATGTTCGAACAGGCCAAGAAGAACGCGCCCTGCATCGTCTTCATCGACGAAATCGACGCCGTCGGCCGCCATCGCGGCCATGGCCTGGGCAATTCGAACGACGAGCGCGAGCAGACGCTGAACCAGTTGCTGGTCGAAATGGACGGGTTTGAAGCCAACGAAGGCATCATCATCATCGCCGCGACCAACCGCCCCGACGTGCTCGACCCGGCGCTGCTGCGCCCGGGCCGCTTCGACCGCCAGGTCGTGGTGCCGGTGCCCGATGTCGATGGCCGCGAGCAGATCCTGGCCGTGCACATGAAGAAGGTGCCGCTGGCCCCCGACGTCAACCCGCGCACGATCGCGCGCGGCACCCCGGGCTTCTCGGGCGCGGACCTGGCCAACCTGGTCAACGAAGCTGCCCTGCTCGCCGCGCGCCGCAACAAGCGCCTGGTTGCCATGCAGGAGTTCGAGGACGCCAAGGACAAGGTCATGATGGGTGCCGAGCGGCGCTCGATGGTCATGACCGAGGACGAAAAGCGGATGACCGCCTATCATGAGGCCGGCCACGCCATCGTCTCGGTCAAGGAACCGGCCTCCGATCCGATCCACAAGGCCACGATCATCCCGCGCGGCCGTGCGCTGGGCATGGTGATGCGCCTGCCGGAGCGTGACAGCTATTCCTATCACCGCGACAAGATGCACGCGAACCTGTCGGTCGCGATGGGTGGCCGCGTGGCGGAAGAGATCATCTTCGGCCATGACAAGGTCAGCTCGGGCGCCAGCTCGGACATCCAGTATGCCACCAGCCTGGCCCGCAACATGGTCACCCAGTGGGGCATGTCGGACAAGCTTGGCCCGCTGCAGTACGAGGAAACCCAGGAAGGGTACCTCGGCTATGGCGGCAGCCAGCGCACCTTCCGTTCGGGCAAGACCAACGACCTGATCGATGCCGAGATCAAGGGCCTCGTCGAAGGCGCCCACAAGCGCGCGACCGACATCCTCAAGACCCACGAGGACAAGCTGCACCTGCTGGCCAATGCCCTGCTGGAATACGAAACGCTGACCGGCGATGAAATCAACCAGCTGATGGACAGCGGCAAGCTTGACCGGCCCGACCGGCCGAGCGGCCCGGCGGCCCCCAACCCGGTCAAGGGTTCGGCCATTCCCAAGGCCGGTAAGCGCTTCTCGGGCGGCGACGCCGCCGCTCAGGGCGCCTGAACTGACAGCGCGCTGGTGGCGGGAATCAAACCGCCACCAGCAGCGTCATGATCGTGGCAAACAGCGTCAGCACTATGAACGCGAAAAGGCTGACAAACCAGGTCCGCCACCAGGCTCCGAACCGGGTCAGATCGTAAGCATCGCGCAGCTGCCGGTACATGTGGAACGGCGCGTAGAAGAACAGCGCTCCCACCACCAGGCCGGCCCCGCCCCAGACCGTCAGCGCACTGATCGCGGCCAGCAGCATCAGCATGAAGCTGAGCGAGTAGGTGACGAAAACCGTGTGATCGTAGAGCCGGTAGCGGCGGCTGAACGGGAACAGCAGCCACAGGAACGGTACTGACAGCGGAATCAGCAGCCACGAATATTTGTAGGCGCTGTTCTGCAGCTTGTAGATCGTCAGCTCCGGGTTTTCGCGCGCGTGCTGCCAGGCGCGGTTGATCGCATCGACGGCGGACTTTTCGGCTGTGGTATTGGCCGAGGCGATGTTGGTCGGCAGTGTCCCGCCCTGAGCCGCGCGGATCACGGTGACGGCATTGCGTGCGCCGTCAACGTCCCTCTGCAGCCGATCAATGTCGCCGCCCTTCCCAGCCTTGGCCTCGGCCAGCTTCGCCTCGGCCGTCGCCTGGGCCGTGAGCGCCTCCTGCTCGGCCTCGCTGATCCCCTGCTCGATGCCCTTGTTCTGGCCCTGGTTGTTGAAGTCGATCGGGCTGCCGAGCAGGTTGAACACCGCAAAGGTCAGGAACACCACGAATAGGAACAAGGCAATCGGACTGACGTAGCTGGCCCGCCGCCCGTCTATGTATTCGCGGGTCAACCGGCCAGGGCGCCATTGAAGAAGGCGCCGAGCGTCTTGTGGATGTGCGCGGCTTGGCCGCAATTGTGGCAATGGCGGCCGATCAGCGCCGTGCCGCAGTTCAGGCAAACGCTCTCGTGGGTGTGGCCATCATCCCGCCCTTCGCCATGCGCGGGCTCCACGGCGCGGGCAGTCAGTGCGCCCTGGGCCAGATCGCCGATAAAATCCGTACCGCTCATCGGATTCTCCCCACCACGATGCGGTTCATGGTCTTGTCAGGTGCGTGCGGTCAAGCCATCCAGCACAAACCGATCCAGGAGACCTCGATGCGCCGTCTTGCCCTTTTTGCCCTGCTACTCGCCGCTCCGGCCATGGCCACCACCGGCGAGATGTCGGTCGCAACCTTCCTGTCCAAGGCCGATGCGCTGAAAGCCAAGGGACTGATGGCGCTGGGCTCGCCTGATATCAAGCTGCTGCGCGCCGAGGGCCAGGCCGCCGGCATGGCCTATGGCGCAAGGCTGCAGCAGGAGCGCGCGGCGGGCAAGCCAAGCTCCTGCCCGCCCAAGGGTGCCCGCCCCTCGTCAAACGAGGTCCTCGCCCACCTCAGAACCTATCCCGCCGACAAGCGTACTGGCCTGACGATGAAGGCGGCCATGGCCGATTACTTCATCAAGAAGTATCCCTGCCAGCGTTAGGCCGCGATCCCCAGCAGGCCCCGAACCAGGCCGGGCCACCAATCGCTGTACCAGATCCAGATCACCGCGACCTGCAATGGCATGATCCAGATCAGCGCCCGCCTGACCAGCGGATGGACCAGCCCGCGCGTGACCAGGTCATAACCGACCAGCGCGGCCAGCATCAGGTTGAGCCCGGTCAGCCAATGCGCGGCCGAGCCAAGCGGTCCACTCCCGACCAGCCCTTCCAGTGCTTCACCCCAGGTCCGGGCATAGGGGCCGGTCACAATGAACGCAGTCGCCAAGTACATCGCACGCTTGTGGAACGCGGGATCGCGTCGCCCAGCAATGGCCAGGGCGGCAAAGACGGTAAACCCGGCTGCCATCATCACGGGAATAACGAAGAATCGGACATTTTCGGGATCACTGGCCGCATAGAAACGCTGCGAGATGACCTCTGAGGCCATGCCCGTAACCGGCACCAGGACCGCCAGGCCGATCCCCAGAATGCCAAGCTGGCGGTGCCAGTCGACCCGCCGGCCCGCAACCAGTGCGGCCTGGAGCGTCAGGAGCACCAGCCACCCGGTATAAACGAATACGTGCAGCACAAGGATCGGCGGCGCGGCGTAGTCGGCCTTGCCGGTAAAACGCGCCTCCACTGGCGGCGCAAATCCGATCAAAACCACCAGCCACGACGTGGCGATGAACAATGCCCAGAACCAGCTATCCCATGAATGCCGCGCAGCGAATGGCTTGGCTGCCATGACGCATCTCCCCCCAGTTCCGCGTCCCGGCCCGCAGGCTGCGCCCCCTTGCATGGGCTGTCAATCAAACTGCGCGGGCCACCCAGACAAGAAAGCCCGCCAGGCGCGGGGCCGGGCGGGCTCTTGCTGGTCAGGAAGACCGTTGATCAGCCGTCGTAATCGCCGCCGATCGAGGTGTTGCGCACCGGCGCGGCGGCGGTGATCCGCAGCGCTTCGGCCGACTGGCTGAGCGAGCCGATGTCATCAACCTCATCATCGTCTTCAGGCAGGACGCGCTGCAGCGAGTTGATGACGGTTTCCTTGAGCATGTCCGGACGCACGGTCTGCTCGGCGATTTCGCGCAGGGCGACGACCGGGTTCTTGTCACGGTCACGGTCGATGGTGAGTTCCGCACCGCCCGAAATCTCGCGGGCGCGCTGGGCGGCCATCAGCACCAGGTCGAAACGGTTCGGGATCTTGTCAACGCAATCTTCAACGGTAACGCGCGCCATCGGGCACTCCAGTTCAGTGAAATCCGGGAATGGTGGGCTGTTACGCCCCCGCTGATTCGCAAGTCAAGAAAAAAACGTATAAATTGTTGTACTTTAACGATTATTCGTAAGACTCGTAACTGCGCGAATCGGGCGCGAGATTGCCGAACTTGGTGAACTCGCTCTGGAAGTGCAGATAGACATTGCCGGTCGAACCGTGGCGCTGCTTGGCGATGATCACCGTGGCCTTGTTCACCACTTCGAGGTGGCGCTGCATCCAGGCATCGTACTTGGCGATCGCATCGCCGCCGCTGGTTTCGCTCGGCTCGTCGGGCTTGGCGGCGTTGTGGTAGTATTCCTCGCGGAAGATGAACCAGACCATGTCCGCGTCCTGCTCGATCGAGCCGGATTCGCGCAGGTCCGCCAGCTGCGGGCGCTTGTCCTCACGGCTTTCAACCGCGCGGCTGAGCTGCGAGAGCGCGATAACCGGGACCGACAGTTCCTTGGCCAGGGTCTTGAGGCCGCGGCTGATCTCCGAGATTTCGTTGACGCGGTTGTCGTTCGCCCGGCCCGAACCCTGCAGCAGCTGCAGGTAGTCGATCACGATCAGGCCGATGTCGTGCTTGCGCTTCAAACGGCGCGCACGGGTGCGCAGCGCGGCGATCGATAGCGCCGGGGTATCGTCGATATAGAGCGGCAGTTCGGCCAGGCGCTGGCTGGCGAAGGAAATCTTCTGGAAGTCCTCGCGGCTGATCTTGCCCATGCGCAGCCGTTCGCTGCTGATCTCGGCCTGCTCGGCCAGGATACGCGTGGCGAGCTGGTCGGCGCTCATTTCCAGGCTGAAGAAGGCGACCGGCGCGCCGACCGACTGCTTGGGATCGATCCCGTCGGCCAGATCGCGCAGGTATCGTTCGGCGCAGTTGAAAGCGATATTGGTGACCAGCGAGGTCTTCCCCATGGCCGGACGGCCAGCGAGGATGATCAGGTCCGAATCGTGCAGGCCGCCGACCTTGGCATTGAGATCGTCTAGCCCGGTGGTCAGGCCTGAAATGTGGCCGCCCGAATTGAGCGCCTTTTCGATCTGGGTGATCGCCGCCAGGCTCGATTGGCGGAACGGCTGCGCTTCGCTGCCGACCGAAGCCCCTTCGGCTACACGGTACAGCGCGGCTTCCGCGCGGGCGACCTGCTCCAACGGTTCGACGCTTTCCGAGGTATCGAGCGCATCGTTGACCAGCGTGCGGCCAACCGAGACCAGTTCGCGCAGCAGCGCCAGGTCATAGATCTGCTCGGCCAGTTCGCGCGGGGCGAGCAGGCCCTGGCCATCGGCGGTCAGCCGCGCGAGATAGGACGCGCCGCCCAGCTCCTTCAGCGTCTCGTCCGCCTCGAAATAGGGCTTGAGCGTAACCGGGGTAACCACCGCCTTGCGATCAAGCAGTTGCAGGATCCGGTCATAGATCCGGGCATGGGCCGGCTCGAAGAAGTGATCGGGCCGCAGCGGCGTGACCAGTTCCTCGATCACGCGGTTGTCGATCAGCGCCGCACCCAGGAACGCCGCCTCGGCTTCCACGTTCGCGGGCAGCGCACGCGCGGCGGCTTCATCAGGACGGGCAAAGGGGATCGGTTCGGCCATGGGAGGCGATCAATGCGCCGGGACCGAACCCAGTGCAAGCAGTGCGGTGAACGGTTTTCATCCACAGCCTGTGGAGACTTGCCCCGCCATTTCGCATCTGCGAAAGATGCCGCGTCATGGGGGACGCACGGATCATCCAAATCGAGCTCGACGAGGCCACGATTCTTTGGCGCAACGCCGATATCGAGCAGGAACGGCGGATCGCCATCTTCGACCTGATCGAGGAAAACACCTTCAAGCCGCTGCGCGCCTGGGAAGCCGGACACCAGGGCCCCTATCGCCTGCGGCTGTCGGTCGCCGATGGCCGGCTGGCGCTGGAGATCGCGGCCGAGGACGAGCAGCCACTCGAAACACTGATCCTCGGTCTGGGCCGGTTCCGCCGCCCGATCCGCGACTATTTCGCGATCTGCGATTCCTATTACCAGGCAATCCGCAAGGCCACGGCAGCCGAGATCGAAACCATCGACATGGCCCGCCGCGGGGTCCACAACGAAGCGGCGGAACTGCTGCTGGAACGGCTGGAGGGCAAGGTCGAAACCGATTTTGCCACGGCGCGGCGGCTGTTCACCCTGATCTGCGTGCTGCATATCCGGGGCTAGCGAGACAAAGGGGTCGGCGGGTCACATGGCAAGGAAGAAGAACAGCCGGCTGCGGCTGCGCCTGATCGGTGTGGCTTTG
>JAJTFU010000161.1 GCA_021299075.1 Novosphingobium sp.
CGACTGGGAAGCGCAGGTGATCGGTTGAGCATCGCCGTCCGCCCCCTGACCGGGACGGCACTGCAGGCCGCCCTGCCGGACTTGGCGCGGCTGCGGATAACGGTCTTTGCGGCCTGGCCATACCTTTACGCCGGGACCGAAGAGTACGAGCGCGAATACGTGGCTGAGTTCACCGCTTCGCCCGATGCCGTGCTGGTCGCGGCCTATGTCGGTGCGCGGATCGTGGGCGCGGCGACTGCTTCGCCGCTGGTCGCGCAGGAGGACTATATCCGCGCGCCCTTCGATACGGCCGGGATCGATCCGGCGGGCGTATTCTATTTCGGCGAATCCGTGCTGCTGTCGGACTATCGCGGGCAAGGGATCGGCCATGCCTTCTTTGACCACCGCGAAGCTGCCGCGCGGGCCTGGGGCGCTGCCTACGCCAGCTTCTGCGCGGTAGTGCGCCCGCCGGACCATCCGGCCCGCCCGGCCGACTACGTCCCGCTCGATACCTTCTGGACCAGGCGCGGCTATGCCCCGGTGCCGGAGCTGGTCGGCAGCTTCGCCTGGCAGGACCATGGCGAGACGGAAGAGAGCGACAAGCCAATGCAATACTGGATGCGCGCGCTATGACCCGCTTCACCATTGCCGCCGCGCAGTATCCGATCGAGGCGCTGGCGGATTGGGCGGCTTGCGAAGCCAAACTGACCAACTGGGTCGAAGCAGCCGCGGCTGGCGGCGCGGCGCTGGCCGTGTTCCCCGAATATGGCGCGATGGAACTGGCCTCGCTCGAAACGGAGACAATGGGTGACCTGGCCGGTTCGCTTGCCTCGGTCTCGGCCCTCTTGCCGCAGGTCGATGCGCTGCATGAGCGACTGGCGGCGCGGCATGGCCTCCACATCCTGGCGGCCTCCGCGCCCTGTGAAGTCGGCGAGGGCCGCTTCGTCAACCGCGCCCGGCTGTTCGCGCCCAATGGCAAGATCGGCGTGCAGGACAAGCTGATCATGACCCGGTTCGAGCGCGAGGAATGGGGCGTCAGCGCAGGTAGTCCGCTGCGGCTGTTTGACACCGCGCTGGGTCGGATTGGAATCAATATCTGCTACGACAGCGAATTCCCGCTGCTCGCCCGGGCGCAGGTCGAGGCCGGAATGGAACTGCTGCTGGTGCCAAGCTGCACCGAAGCGCTGCACGGCTATTGGCGCGTCCGGTTGGGTGCCCAGGCCCGCGCGCTGGAGGGGCAATGCTATGCTGTCCATAGCCCAACCGTGGGTCGGGCCGAATGGTCCCCGGCGGTCGATAGCAATCGCGGCGCCGCGGCAGTCTATGGCCCGCCAGATCGCGGCTTTCCCGATAGCGGCGTGGTTGCGCTGGGCGAGCTCGATAAGCCGCAATGGCTCTTCGCCGAGGTCGATCTTGCCCGCGTATCCGCGCTGCGCGCCGATGGCGGCGTGCTCAATGCCAGCCACTGGGCTGAACAGCCGGGTGCGGACAATCTGCCGCCGGTTGAGCTGGTGGACTTGCGCTAAGGCTTTGACCCCGGCAGCTTGCGCCCATGCGCTTGATGATCCTCGCCGCCGCCCTGTCGCTGTCCGTGCCGGCCCTTGCCCAGACCGCCGCGCCGGCCAGCCCGGCCGCGATCCTGGCGACGGCGCCGGCGGGCACCCGGTTCGGCCTGTTCGTCGATGACCAAGGGCGTGAGGTCGCCGCGATCCGCGCGGATGATCGCTTTATTCCCGCCAGCAACACCAAGTTGTTCACGACGGCCGCCGCCATGGCCCTGCTGTCCCAGCAGCCCGCCAAGGGCGCGGTGATCGGCCTGGTGCCTGGCAAGGGCAGCGTGCCCAGCGTGTTGATCTCCGGCCAGGGCACGCTCAGCCTTTCAACCGCGCCGGAATGCCTGACGGGCTGCCTCGCGCCGCTGGTGGACCAGCTGGCCGCCAAGGTGCGGAGCGTGGGCGATGTGATTGCCGACGATAGCGCCTTTACCGACCAACGCTGGAGTCCGGGGATGAGCTGGAACAATATCGGCACCGATTCCGGCACCGCCACTTCGGCATTGGTGATCGACCACAACGAACTGCCGATCGTGGTGACGCCGGGCCCGGCCGGAAAGCCGCCAGTGGTGACCGTCTCGCCCTATTACTCCCTGGTCAACCAGGCTCTGACCGTGGCCGAGGGCGAGACGCGGCTGGGGATCGACCGCGCGGTCGGCGGCCGCACATTGCGGCTCTACGGCACGATAAGGGTCGGGGCCATGCCCTGGCGTGACCTGATTGGGCTGGACGATCCGGCGCACTATGCCGGCTGGCTCGTGGCGCAGGAACTTGGCAAGCGCGGGGTCAAGGTGCGGGGGCGCGTGAAGACGGTCCATCGCCCGGTCGGCGTGGCACCGGTCGCGGCGCCTTATAACTTGACCGTTACCGCCGAAGCGCCGCCCGCGCTGCTGGCCGATGAAGTGCGGCTGATCAACAAGGTCAGCCAGAACCTCCATTCCGAATTGCTGATCCGCCGCCTGGCCTTTGCCGCACCGCCGCCCGAAGCAGGCAAGGCGCCGTTGGTCGACAGCCTGGATCGAGGTCTGGCTGCCGCCCGCACGGTTTATGAAAGCATGGGCCTGCCGCGCGCGGGTTACGACTTTTCGGACGGTTCAGGCATGTCGACTTACAACCGCATGTCGCCGCGCGCCGCTGTCGCCCTGCTGCGCTGGACTGCCGGTCAGCCGTGGGGCGCGGAATATCGGGCTTCCCTGCCGGTCGGCGGGGTCGACGGCACCCTGCGCCGGCGCTTTGCCGGAACCCCTCTGGCAGGCAAGATCTTCGCCAAGACCGGTACGCTCAACGCCACCAATGCCCTGTCCGGTTGGCTGATCGCCGCCAGCGGGCGCGAGCTGACCTTCTCGATCATTGCCAACGATGTGCCCGATGGCGCCAGCGCGTTGGCGGCAATGGACCAGGCGCTGCTGGCGATTGCCGCGCAAAATTGAACCACCTTTCATGTTGCAGCGGGGCAACAGCAAACGACCATCCCGCATCCTTGCGAAAAGTCCCCTTTCGCAACGCAGATAGTGCGTTAGTCTGGACATGTTCCGCTGGGTGCGGCGATTGATCAGGGGGTTACCATGATTGCACGGAATCTGACTCGCATTGTTCTGGCTAGCGGCGTGGCGCTGGGCGCGCTGGCGACCCCGGCCCTGGCCCAGGACGCGCCCGACATCACCAATAATGCCCAGGACAGCGCCAGCGAGAGCGGAGCGATTGTGGTCACCGGTTCGCGCATCAAGCAGGATCCGGCCAAGAGCGCGCTGCCGCTACAGATCATCACGACTGACGATCTCAGCCGCGAAGGGATCAGCAATCCCGAACAGCTGATCTCGTTCCTTGCCTCCAATGGCAACGGAGCGGATAACCTTGCCTCGAACTCCGACGTCGTCTCCGGCGCGGCCCGCGGCACCAACGGGCTTTCTGCCGCGAACCTGCGCGGGCAAGGGGCTTCATCCACCCTGGTCTTGCTCAATGGCCGCCGCGTTGCGGCCCACGGCCTGTCGGGCTCGGCGGTTGACGTCAACCAGGTGCCGCTGGCGGCGATCGAACGGGTCGAAGTGCTCAAGGACGGCGCTTCCGCCATTTACGGCACCGATGCGATCGGCGGGGTGATCAACTTCATCACCAAGAAGAACTTCCAGGGCCTCGTCGCCAACGGCTTTGTCGACATCACCGAACAGGGCGACAGCCCGATCTATCGCATTTCAGGCACCGCCGGCTGGGGTGACCTAGATGAACAGGGCTTCAACGTGATGGCCGCCGTCAGCAAGAGCTGGAATGGTGCGCTGTTTGGCAAGGACCGCGACTTCGTCAACGGCAATCAGCCTAGCCGCGGTCTGTCGATCGATACCCGCGGCACGCCGATTGCAACCGCGTTCCCCATCAACCCGACCGCAGCGGGAATTGGCATTTCCCAGGGCGGGACCCTGCTGGGCAATACATCTGGCACCCTCACCAACCTGACGGTTGGCGGCGTGCGGATGAGTGGCGGGGTAAACATCCTCGATCTGCCCGGTGGGGCCGGCTGTAACACCATGGACGGCGGCATGGCCTATGACGAGGTGCTGTGGAACACGCCTGGTGCCGCAAATGCCTGCGCCTGGGATACGGGCCGCGCCGCGACGCTACAGCAGCCGATTGATACGCTGACCTATTACGGCCGGGCCACCGCCAAGCTTGGCGAGCACGAGCTCTATGCCGAAGTCACCGGATCAAAGGCCCATTCGAAGAAGATCTTCTCGAGCAACCAGTACTCTGGCAACAACACTTCGCTGCCGATAGCCTATCCGCTTAATTCGCTGACAGCGGCGACCTATAACACCGTTTACGACCAGTTGGCGGCATACCTGCCCGGAATCGGCGCAGTGGGTGATCGGACTGTCGATGCCGTTGGCCGATATGGCTTGCCGATTGCATTCCGCTGGCGCTGCACCTCGTGTGGGCCGCGTGAGTATGAAACCGACACCAAGACCTTCCGCGCCGCTGTTGGCCTGGAAGGGCCGGTTGCCGATGGTTGGGAATACCGCATCGGTGGGTCCTATGCCGAAAGCCAGGCTACCTCGCTGCTGGGGCAGGGTTACCACTTCCGCGGGGTCCACTCTTCCAACGCCAATGCGATTGCATCGGGCACCGGGGCGACGCTGGCCGGCCAGGTCGATACGCGCGCGCCGACTGCGCCGGGCGCTAGCGCGCCGGGCATCGTCGGCCTGTTCAACAGTGGTATCATCAACCCG
>JAJTFU010000162.1 GCA_021299075.1 Novosphingobium sp.
TGAAGCCGAAGGCCTCGCCGCACTCGCCAAATTCGACGCGCCGGTCGTCGTCAAAGCCGATGGCCTGGCCGCGGGCAAGGGCGTGACCGTCGCCATGACCATGACCGAGGCCGAGGAAGCCGTGCGCGAGATCTTCTCCGGCAAGTTCGGCGCGGCCGGGGCCGAAGCCGTGATCGAGGAATTCCTGGAAGGCGAGGAGGCGAGCTTCTTTGCCCTGACCGACGGGCAGACCGTGGTGCCGCTGGGTTCGGCCCAGGACCACAAGCGCGTTGGTGATGGCGATATCGGTCCCAACACAGGCGGCATGGGTGCCTATAGCCCAGCCCCGGTGCTGACTCCGCTGCTGACTGGTGAGGCGCTGGAGCGGATCGTCGTGCCGACGGTGCGGGCAATGGCGCAGGAAGGCACGCCCTATTCCGGCGTACTCTATGCCGGGCTGATGCTGACCAAAAGCGGCGTCCAGCTGATCGAATACAACGCCCGGTTCGGCGATCCCGAATGCCAGGTGCTGATGCTGCGGCTGGAGGATGACCTGGTCGAGCTGCTGCTGGCCTGCGCGCAAGGCAGCCTGGCCACGATCGCCCCGCCCCGGCTCTCGCCCGAAACCGCGCTGACCGTGGTGATGGCGGCGGAAGGCTATCCGGGCACCCCGAAAAAGGGCGGAGCGATTGCCGGGGTGGCCGCGGCCGAGGCCAGCGGTGCCAAGGTCTTCCACGCCGGCACCGCACTGGCGGACGGCGCGCTGGTTGCCAATGGTGGCCGGGTGCTCAACGTCACCGCCCGCGGCGCGAACGTGACCGAGGCACAGCGCCTCGCCTATGCCGCCGTCGACCTGATCCAGGCCCCGGACCTGTTCTGCCGCCGCGACATCGGCTGGCGCGAAGTGGCGCGCGAAGCGGAAGGTTAGCCCAACCGGGCCTTCACCAGCGCGGTCAGGTCCGCTTCGGGCCGGGCGCCGAAGTGCGAGATGATTTCGCCGGCGCAGATCGCGCCCAGGGTCAGGCATTCGCTCAGCGGCCGGTCGTTGACGTGGCCATAGAGGAAGCCGGCAGCGAAGAGGTCGCCCGCGCCGGTGGTGTCGACCACGCGCACGACCGGCTCGGCCGGAACCTCGGCACGCTTGCCGCCGGAAACCGCGACCGCGCCCTGCTCGCTGCGCGTCACCACCAGTACCGGCACCTTGTTCTGCAGCGCGGCGAGACCCGCCTCGAAATCGTCCTCACCGGTGAGCGAGGCCAGCTCGACATGATTGGCGAACAGGATGTCGATCTGCCCCTCGGCGATCAGCGCGCGGAAATCGTCGCCGTGGCGGTCGATCACGAAGGAATCGGACAGCGTGAAGGCGACCTGACGGCCAGCCGAACGGGCGGCCGAAATGGCCCGGCGCATCGCCGCACGCGGCTCTTCCGGATCCCACAGATAGCCTTCCAGATAGAGCACCTTGGCCGCGGCAATCGCGGTTTCGTCCAGCGCCGCGGGCGGCAGGAACTGCGAAGCGCCAAGGAAGGTGTTCATCGTCCGCTGCCCGTCGGGCGTCACGAAGATCAGGCAGCGCGCCGTCGGCGGATCGCCGGCGCGGACCGGGGTGGCATATTCGATCCCGCCGGCGCGGATATCGTGAGCGAACACCTCACCCAGCTGGTCATCGGCGACCTGGCCGATGAAGGCACACTTGGCGCCCAGCGCGGCGAGGCCCGCCAGAGTATTGGCCGCCGAGCCGCCCGAAATCTCACGCGCCGGGCCCATGGCATCGTAAAGCGCCTTGGCCCGCTCGGTGTCGACCAGGGTCATGCCCCCGCGGGTCAGGCCCAGCTCATCGATCAGGCTGTCGGCGCAGGGGGCCATGACATCGACGATGGCGTTGCCAATGGCGATGACATCGATGGTGGGTGCGGTCACGGGGAATCCTTTGCGCTGAGGCGGGTTACGCCAGACTTACTCCGGGCGCGCCTAGCCATCATCCTGCCGCAGGGCAAGGTGGCGCGCGTTGACAGCGGCTTGGACTGCGGCGATGCCGCGCGCGATGCTGAGCGCCTTCACCCTTGCCGTCAGACAGCTTGGCGATCCGGCCGTGCTGCGTGTGCTGGCCAAGAGCCTGGTCCTGACCCTGCTGATCGTGGCCATGCTGGGCACAGGCCTGTGGTGGCTGGCCGAGCGCGGACTGGCCTGGGCCGGGCTGGAGCAGGGCCGCGGCCTGATCGCGCTGCTTGGCGCGCTGATCGCGGGCTGGCTGCTGTGGCGGATTGTCGCCCTGGCGGTCCTGCAGTTCTTTGCCGACGAAGTGGTTGAGGCGGTCGAGGCCCGGCATTACCCGCAAGCGCTGCGATCGGCGCGCAAGCTGGCCTGGCGCGAGGAACTGACCGTGGGCCTGCGCGGCGCGGTTCGCGCGCTGGGCTGGAACCTGGCCGCGCTGCCGGTCGCGCTGGTCCTGGTGGTCACCGGGGTGGGTCCGCCGCTGGTATTCTTCCTGGTCAACGCCGTGCTGCTGGGGCGCGAGTTGCAGGACATGGTCTGGCTGCGCCACCGGCATGATTCACAGGCTCCCGCACCGCTCAGCGGAACCAGCCGTGCGGCGCTCGGCGGGGTCGTGGCAGGCTTGATGGCCGTGCCGTTTGTCAACCTGCTCGCCCCGCTGCTAGGGGCGGCCGCTGCAACCCACCTGGTCCACCGTGCGAAAGCCCCAAATGCAGCCTAGATCCCTGCTCCTGCTGGCCCTGGTACCGGCGCTGGCTGCCTGCGGCAGCACCACCCCGCCGCGCGCCAAGAGTACGCCGACCAAGCCGCCAGTCACCCGGCCCGCCAGCCGCCCGGCTATGACCCCGGTGCGCCCGCCGGTCCGCACCCCGCCGCCAGCTGCGCGGGTCCAGAGCCTGCCCGGGCTCGAAGGCGTGATCGGCGCGACTGCGCCCGAACTGGTCCGCCAGTTCGGCCCCCCCCGCCTCGACGTGTCCGAAGGCGATGCTCGCAAGCTGCAATATGTCGGCACGGCCTGTGTGGTCGATATCTTCCTCTACCCGGCCCAGCCGGGCCGTGAACCGCAGGCCACCTATGTCGAGGCGCGGCGCGCCAGCGACGGTCAGGAGGTCGATCGGGCAGCCTGCATTGTGGCGCTGCGCGGCCGCTGACCCGCCGCGCCAAACACGGGTAACGGCGCTTTAACCCTGATCTGCGATGGTCCTGCACAAAGACGTTTCGGGGGCCACCGACCAATGACAATGCAGTTCAGCGATATTGCCGCCAAGGCCGCGGCCGACGGCACGATCGCAGCCGAGGAAATCCAGTTGCTGCGCCAGCTAGGCTGGGCCGATGGCAAGATGGATCCGGACGAAGCCGAAGCGCTGTTTGTTGCCAATGACGCGCTCGTCGAACTCAGCCGTGACTGGTGCGATTTCTTCGTCGAGGCGCTTTCCAATTTCATCGTCCATACGGTCGAGCCACATGGCTATGTCGACCAGGAAATGGCCGACGAACTGACCTTCCGGATCGACCGGGATGGCCGCGTCGAGAGCTTGGCCGAGCTTGAGCTGCTGGTCCGCGTGCTTGAGATTTCCACCAGCGTACCGGTGACGCTGCGGTCCTATGCGCTGCAGCAGATCGAGGCCGCGATCGAACACGGCGAAGGCCCGACTCGCCAGGGCGAGCTGAGCGGTGCCGGCATCAATGCGGCCGAGGCAACCCTGCTGCGCCGGATGATCTTCGCCCCCGGCAGCGAAGGCGCAGCCACGGTCTGCCAGGCCGAGGCCGAACTGCTGTTCCGCCTCAAGGACGCCGCGCTCTATGAGCCGAACGCGCCCGAATGGCAGGAACTGTTCGTCCAGGGCGTGGCCAACTACCTGCTCGGCTTTGCTGGGCCAGAACCGCTGAACAGCGAGCGCGCCGCGGAACTCGAAGCCTTCATGAATGCGGAAGGCGCCGGGATCGGCGGATTTCTCTCGCGGATGGTGACCAGCGATGTCGAGGATGCCTTCGGCAGCCTGCTCGGCGGCGCGGAGCCCGACAGCTTCGACTGGGAAGCTGAGGCCGAGGCGGGTGCGGAACTGACTCCGGCTGAAACCGACTGGCTGCGCGACCGGCTCGATGCCGACGAAGAGCTCGACGATTACGAGAAGGCGCTGATCGCTTTTATCGACGCGGAGACCGGCGAAAGCTTCGTGCCAAGGCCCTGAATTTTACGTGTCGTTATAGCGGAATCCGGCAGCGACGAGCTTGCGCCAGCGGCGCTGCCGATGTGCGTAAAACAGTCGAGCAAAGGCCCAGATCAGCGGAGTTAACAGTCCCGCTTCGATGTGGACCCGATCAACATACCGCGTTCCTTCTTCTTCGGCCGTGATCTCGATCCAGTGGTCCCAGCGCCGGATCAGTGGGCCATGGCCGTTATCGCGGACCACATGGCGCCCCGGTTCCTGAGGTGGCAGTTCGATCCCGATTGCCTGCCAGCCGAGCGGTATTATGCCGAACAGCCACATCCAGGTGCGGTACTCCCCCGCAGTCCAACGTTCCGGGAAAGGCGCGCCCGCTGGCACAAAACGGATCATTCCACGCGCTACATAATGCAGCAAGCGCGAGGTCTGGACATGGTCCCAGACCTGCTCGGGAGGCGCGTCGAGATAGGTGGAAAGCTCGACGGTGCGCATGACCTAGACCGTGAAGCTTTCCCCGCAGCCGCACGAACCCTTCGCGTTCGGGTTATTGAACACGAACCCGGCAGTGAAATCGTCCTCGGCCCAATCCATCGTGCTGCCGACGAGGTA
>JAJTFU010000163.1:0-1057 GCA_021299075.1 Novosphingobium sp.
CCGAGCAGCGCTGCATGGTTTCGCTGGCCCGGGCGATCGGGTTGGTGAGGTAGAAGTCCTTGATCGGATAGGCTTCGATCAAGCCAGCCGCCTTGGCCTTATCGGCCGTGGGCAACGCGCCGTAAGCGGCAAGGCCCTCGCTGCCGAGCGCCGGCACCGCCTTGATCATCGCGCCGCGCAGTTCAGCGAAGCTGTCAAACCCGACATTGACGTCCAGCGCATCGGCCAGCGCGCGCAGGATCGTCCAGTCTTCGCGGGCATCACCCGGGGCGAAGACAGCCTGCTCGGCAAGCTGCACCCGGCCCTCGGTGTTGACGTAGGTCCCGGCCTTCTCGCTGAAGGCGGCGGCGGGCAGGATGATGTCGGCCGCATGAGCGCCCTTGTCACCGTGGTGGCCGATGTAGACGACAATGCTGCCGGCGAACTTGGTGTAATCCACCTCATCCGCGCCAAGCGAAATCAACAGCTTGGGCTTGGCCTTGACCAGGTCGGCAATGCCGCCCTTCTGGGCATAGCCGAGCATCAGCCCGCCCATCCGCGCTGCCGCCATGTGCAGCACGTTAAAGCCGTTCCAACCATCGCGGACCAGCTTGTACTTCTCGGCCAGCGCCAGCGCCGGACCGAGGGCGCCCTTGCCAAGTGCCGCACCGCCCAGAATGATCGCCGGACGCTGCGCGTTCTTGAACGCATCGGCGGCGTCCTTCGGCAGCTTGTCGAGCACCGCGAGGTCGTTGCCGAGGTTGGTAACCGGGTAGGTCGCATCCCATTCCGGACCGACCACGAAGACCTTGGCGCCGCGCTTCGCCGCCTTGCGCAGGCGGGTGTTGACCAACGGCGCTTCCCAGCGGACCTGGCTGCCAACGATCAGCACCGCATCGGCGTTTTCGATCCCGGCGATAGTCGAATTGAAGTTTACCGCAGCGAGGTTCGAGCAGTCGTAATCGAGCCCGGTCTGGCGGCCTTCGAGCAGCTTGCTGCCGAGCGCGCCCGCGAGCGCCTTGGCCGCGAACATGGTTTCGCAATCGACCATGTCACCGGCAACCACGGCCACCGACTT
>JAJTFU010000163.1:1084-7075 GCA_021299075.1 Novosphingobium sp.
GGCAAAGGCTTCTTCCCAAGTGGCGGCGACGAGCTTGCCATCGCGGCGGATCCACGGACGGTCGAGCCGGCGGCGGGTCAGGCCATCGACCTGATAGCGGCCCTTGTCGGACAGCCATTCCTCGTTCACGTCATCGTTGATCCGCGGCAGGATGCGCAGCACTTCGCGGCCGCGGCTGTCGAGCCGGATGTTCGAACCGACCGCGTCCGAAACGTCGATCGAAAGGGTCTTCTTGAGCTCCCACGGCCGCGCCTCGAAGGCATAGGGCCGCGAAGTCAGCGCGCCGACCGGGCAGAGATCGATCACGTTGGCCGACAGCTCGTGCGCCGCAGCCTTTTCCAGATAGGTCGTGATCTGCATGGATTCGCCGCGATAGAGCGCGCCGATCTCGTCCACACCGGCGATCTCTTCGGAGAAACGCACGCAGCGGGTGCAGTGGATGCAGCGGGTCATCACCGTCTTGATCAGCGGACCCATGTACTTTTCGGTCACCGCGCGCTTGTTCTCGTCATAGCGCGAGGCGCCGCGGCCATAGGCGACCGACTGGTCCTGCAGGTCGCACTCGCCACCCTGGTCGCAGATCGGGCAATCGAGCGGGTGGTTGATCAGGAGGAACTCCATCACCCCTTCGCGCGCCTTCTTGACCATCGGGCTGTCGGTGCGGATCTCCTGACCCTCGGCAGCCGGCAGCGCGCACGAAGCTTGCGGCTTCGGCGGTCCGGGCTTCACCTCGACCAGGCACATCCGGCAGTTGCCGGCGATGGAGAGCCGCTCGTGATAGCAGAAGCGCGGGATTTCCTTGCCGGCCATTTCGCAGGCCTGCAGGACCGTGGCCCCTGCTGGGACCTCAAGTTCCACGCCGGCGACGGGTACCTTGGGCGTTACTGACGCGGTCAAGTGAGACGGTTTCACCGGCCTTGATGCATTGGCCGAGCGTCGGCCCCAGGGCGTTAAGCGCCTGAAGCTCGGCCGGGGTGTCGATGGCAGTACCCATGACGGCCCGCGACTGGGCCGGTGCAGCGCGCACGGCGCATTCGCCCAGCTTGCCCATCAGCATGGCCTGGGTCTTACGGGCGATGGCTGCGCGCTGACGAGCGAGGCTGTCCTCCGGGATCGGCTTGCCTTCGCGATCGGTCGTGCGCAGCGGGCGCGGCTCTTCGTAGGTAAGGACCGCGATGGCTGGCAGTGCCGCCGCATCTACCGAAGCACCATGCTTGGCAATCAAGGCTTCGGCGATAACACCGCGATAGGTGTCTTCATCAAAGCGCATCCGCAGCCGGCCAGCAAAGCCATCGGCCTGGTTGCGGAGCAATTCGGGGTCCATGCATTCGCGCTGCATCAGCCGCTTGCCCTCGGCGCTGCCGCGGCTGAAACTGGCACCGCTCAGCACCGACTTCTGCGACAGTTCGGGTTCGCGCTTGGCAACGCATTCGCCATACTGCGCCAGGAACGCACGGATCTGCTGCGGGCTCGGCGGCTCGGCAGCCGAGGCCGGTGCGCTGGCCAGCGCAACAAGAGGAAGAAGGCGAAGGGCCTGCCTCACTCGGCCGCCTCCCGCGCATTCTCTGCGATCCGCTTTTCCAGTTCCGGGCGGAAATGGCGGATCAGGCCCTGGATCGGCCAGGCGGCGGCGTCGCCCAGCGCGCAGATGGTGTGGCCTTCGACCTGCTTGGTCACGTCCCACAGCATGTCGATTTCGCTGACGTCGGCATCGCCGGTGCGCAGGCGTTCCATCACGCGCCACATCCAGCCCGTGCCTTCGCGGCAGGGGGTGCACTGGCCGCAGCTTTCGTGCTTGTAGAAGTAGGACAGCCGGCTGATCGCGCGGACGATGTCGGTCGACTTGTCCATGACGATGATTGCCGCCGTGCCGAGGCCCGAGCCGACATCGCGCAGGCCGTCAAAGTCCATCGGCGCGTCCCAGATCTGCGCGGCCGGAACGAGCGGCACCGAGGACCCGCCCGGGATCACCGCCAGCAGGTTGTCCTTGCCCCCGGTAATGCCGCCGCAGTGCTTCTCGATCAGCTCGCTGAACGGGATGCTCATCGCTTCCTCGACCACGCAGGGCTTGTTCACATGCCCGCTGATCTGGAACAGCTTGGTGCCCTTGTTGTTGTCACGCCCGAAGTTGGCGAACCACGAGGCGCCGCGCCGCATGATTGTGGGGGCAACCGCGATCGATTCCACGTTGTTGACTGTGGTCGGGCAGCCATAGAGGCCAGCGCCGGCCGGGAACGGCGGCTTGAGACGCGGCTGGCCCTTCTTGCCTTCCAGGCTCTCGATCATCGCGGTCTCTTCACCGCAGATGTAAGCGCCAGCGCCGCGGTGGACGAAGATGTCGAAATCGTATCCGCTCTTGCAGGCGTTCTTGCCGATCAGGCCGGCGTCATAGGCCTCCTTGACCGCCGCAAACAGCACTTCGGCTTCGCGGATGTATTCACCGCGAATGTAGATATAGGCCGCGCGCGCGCCCATCGCGAAACCGGCAACCAGCGCGCCTTCGATCAGCTTGTGCGGATCGTGGCGGATGATCTCGCGGTCCTTGCACGAACCGGGTTCGGATTCGTCGGCATTGATGACCAGGAAGCTGGGACGGCCGTCCTTCGATTCCTTGGGCATGAACGACCACTTCAGGCCGGTCGGGAAGCCGGCGCCGCCGCGACCACGCAGACCCGAGGCCTTGATCTCATCGATGATCGCATCCTTGCCCTTGGCCAGGATCTTCTTCGTATTGTCCCAATCACCGCGGGCCTGGGCGGCCTTCAGGTTCCACGGCTGATAGCCGTAGAGATTGGTGAAGATGCGGTCCTTGTCAGCAAGGCTCACGACCCGTTACCTCCTGAACGGCCCCGGCTAAACACGCCGAAACCACCAAAAATAAAGCCGAGGATGGCCCAGACGACCCAGCCTTCGCCCTGGAAGAACTTCAACACCGCCAGTGCCAGAAAGATGGCGCCGACGATTGGAAAGCCAGGCTTCATGATCTTATTCATGGCCTTCGCCTTCAGACTTTTTGGCCTTGCCAAACAGCGCCACGAAAACCGCGCCGATCGCGATGAACGCACCGCCGCTGGCACCTTGCGTGAACATCTGGATCGCGCCAGCCAGCATGAAGAGTAGACCCGCCAGCAGGAAGCCTTGCGACTGCTTCATCACCATTCCTTCCGGTAATCGTGATTGGCCTTGACCATCTGCTTGAGCGTGGTCGGCCCGCCAACCGGCTCAACGGTGTGGCGGCCCGGCTCTTGCGTTCCGGCCTTGGGCGTCTTGCCCGCCGCCAGAGCATCGAGCACCGCATCGAGCCGCTCGGCCGTCAGGTCTTCGTAATTGTCGTCGTTGATCTGGACCATCGGGGCCGAAGCGCAGTTGCCCATGCATTCGACCTCGGTCAGCGTCCACAGCCCGTCAGCCGTGGTGTGGCCCTTTTCCATCCCGCGCTGCTTGCAGGCGGCCATGATCGCGTCCGAGCCGCGCAGCATGCAGGGCGTGGTACCGCACACCTGCACATGGAATTTTCCAACCGGAACAAGGTTATACATGAAATAAAAGGTCGCGACCTCAACCACGCGGATCACCGGCATGTCGAGGTACTGTGCGACATATTCCATCACCGGAATCGGCAGCCAGCCCTGGGTATCGGTTTCGGCCCCGACCTGACGCTGGGCCAGATCGAGCAGCGGCATCACCGCCGAGCGCTGGCGCCCTTCAGGGTAACGCGCGACATACTCCGCAGCCTTGGCCGCGTTTTCCTTGGTCCAGGCAAAGCCCGACCAGCGCGCGCGCAGCTCCGGGGTATCAGGTTCGAGATAACGGTCGGCCATTAGCGGACAAACTCCACGCGAGAGCACTTGTCGCCCTCGAACGAGTAGATGGACATGACTTCAAACGGCTCAGCCTCGGCCGAGCGGTAGACCTTTTCGTGCAGCACGGCGGTATCGCCCAGCTGACAGCCCTGGATGATTTCGGCGCGGTTCTGCGGGAACTCGGCGAACATCGCCTTCAGGCCCGCGCGGACGCCTTCCTTGCCATCACGCAGCACAGCGCCGCGATAGCCCGCTTCGCAGGCATCGTCGGTCATCAGTGCGACATAGGCGTCAGCATCCTGCGCGTTGTAATGCGCGATCATCTGCTCTGCGATGGTCAGGCGATCAGCCACGGGCCATCCTCCGCTCGACCCAACGGCCAACGAACACACCGACCATGCCGGCGAAGGCCGTGCTCAGCACTTCCTTGAGCGAGGCCGTGGCAGGATGGAAGACGAACAGATAGGCCGCCACCGCCGAGGCGAAGGCCGAAAAGGCCAGCACGGCAATGAACAGCTCGCGCAGGATCACCGGTCACACTCCCCGAACACCACGTCGATCGCGCCGATGATGGCGGTCACGTCGGGCAGCATGTGGCCCTTGCACATGAAGTCCATCGCCTGGAGGTGGCTGAAGGCGGTCGGGCGGATCTTGCAGCGGTACGGCTTGTTGCTGCCGTCACTGACCAGGTAGACGCCGAATTCGCCCTTGGGGCTTTCGGTCGCCACATAGACTTCACCGGCCGGCACGTGGAAGCCTTCGGTGTAGAGCTTGAAGTGGTGGATCAGCGCTTCCATCGAAGCCTTCATCTCGGCGCGCTTGGGCGGCGAGACCTTGCGATCGGTGGAGGCGACCGGGCCGGACGGCATGTCACGCAGACACTGCTTCATGATCCGGGCCGACTGGCGCACTTCCTCAACGCGAACCATGAACCGGTCATAGCAATCGCCGCTGGTGCCGACGGGAACGTCGAACTCCATCCGGTCATAGACGTCGTAAGGCTGGGCCTTGCGGATGTCCCAGGCGATGCCCGAGCCGCGGATCATCGGGCCGGAAAAGCCCCACTTGACCGCATCTTCCTTGCTGACCGTGGCGATATCGACGTTGCGCTGCTTGAAGATGCGGTTGTCGACCACCAGGCTCATCGCGTCTTCGAACAGTTCGGGCAGGCGCGTGTCGAGCCATTGGCCGATATCGACCAGCAGCTTTTCCGGCACGTCCTGGTGGACCCCGCCGGGGCGGAACCAGGCGGCGTGCATGCGGGCACCCGAGGCGCGCTCGAAGAAGTTGAGGCAGTCTTCGCGGATCTCGAACATCCACAGGTTCGGCGTCATCGCACCGACGTCCATCACGTGCGAACCGAGGTTGAGCATGTGATTGCAGATGCGGGTCAGTTCGGCGAACAGCACACGCAGGTACTGGGCGCGTTCCGGCACCTCGACGTTAAGCAGCTTCTCGATCGCCAGGACGTAGGAGTGCTCCATCCCCAGCGGCGAGCAGTAATCAAGCCGGTCGAAATAGGGCAGCGCCTGTAGATAGGTCTTGTACGCGCTCGATCACTTCGCCGTCCAGCTCCATCACCATGCGCAGCACGCCGTGGGCGGCCGGGTGCTGGGGCCCGAAGTTGATCGTGTAATTGGTGATGACATCATCGCCGGTGGTGGGCGACTGTTCGAGGCTAAGTCCGCTCATGATCAGCTACCCTCGGGCGCGGTCGACGGCTTGGCATCGGCCGATTTCTTGCGCGGCTTGCGGTCCGGACGCGAGGACGTGGGCTTGAGTGCACCGGGTTCCTTGGCCGCCTTGACCTTGGGAGCCCCCGGCCGTGCAACCTTCTTGGCCGCAGCCTTGTTGGTCTCCTTGCCGGCGCCAGTTTCAGCCGCTTTCTCGGTCGTCTTCGGAGTAGCCGGAGCCGCAGCGGGCGGTGGCGGGGTCTGCACCGCCTTTTCATCGCCCGGCAGGACATAGTCCGCGCCTTCCCACGGGCTCATAAAGTCAAAGCTGCGCAGGTCCTGGGCCAGCTTGACCGGCTCATAGACGACGCGCTTGTCTTCTTCCGAATAGCGCAGTTCGACATAGCCGGTCAGCGGGAAGTCCTTGCGGAACGGATGGCCTTCGAAACCATAGTCGGTGAGGATCCGGCGCAGGTCGGTATTGCCGTCAAAGATCACGCCGTACATGTCGAACA
>JAJTFU010000164.1 GCA_021299075.1 Novosphingobium sp.
ATCGGCCGCCGGAGCGTCTGGCGCGTGGTTGAGATGCATGAGCGCGTCAGATGTGCAGCGCGCGCCCATAAGCGGCCAGCACGCTTTCGTGCATCATTTCGCTAAGCGTCGGATGCGGGAAGACCGTGGCCATCAGTTCGGCCTCGGTCGTCTCCAGCGTCTTGCCGACGACATAGCCCTGGATCAGCTCGGTCACTTCGGCGCCGACCATGTGGGCACCCAGCAATTCGCCAGTCTTCGCATCAAATACCGTCTTGATGAAGCCTTCCGGCTCACCCAGCGCAATCGCCTTGCCGTTGCCGATGAAGGGGAAAGTCCCGGCCTTGACCTCGTGCCCGGCTTCCTTGGCCTTTGCCTCGGTCAGGCCGACCGAGGCGACCTGCGGATGGCAATAAGTGCAGCCCGGGATATTGCGGCGGTCCATCGCGTGGGGGTGGACATCCTTGTTGCCCAGTTCCTTGGCGATGCTTTCCGCCGCGATTACGCCTTCGTGGCTGGCCTTGTGGGCAAGCCAGGGGCCGGGCGTTACGTCGCCGATCGCCCATACACCCTTCACATTGGTGCGGCCATAATCATCGATCGCGATGATCCCACGTTCGGCCTTCACGCCCAGCGCTTCCAGGCCGATGTTCTCGGTGTTGGGAACGATGCCAACCGCGACGATCACATGGCTGAAATCGCTGGTGACGACCTTGCCGTCCTTGCCCTTGATCGCCGCCTTCACACCCGAAGCCGTTACATCGAGCTTCTCGACCCCGGCCCCGGTCATGATCGTCATGCCCTGCTTGACCAGCGCCTTTTCAAGGCAGGCCGAAACGTCGGCATCCTCGACCGGGACGATCCGGTCCATCATCTCGACGACCGTGACCTCGCTGCCCATATCATTGTAGAAGCTGGCAAACTCGATCCCGATCGCGCCGGAGCCGATTACCAGCAGCTTGCTGGGCAGTTCCTGCGGGACCATCGCGTGGCGATAGGTCCAGACGCGCTTGCCGTCAGCCGGCGCAAACGGCAGGTCGCGAGCACGCGCGCCGGTCGCGACGATGATGTGCTTGGCGGTGAGGGTCTCGGTGCCCTTGTCGCCGGTAACTTCCTGCTTGCCCGCCCCTTTGAGGACCCCGCTTCATGTTGTGCAGCACCTCGGCGGACCGCAGTAGCGCCTTGGTCGGAATGCAGCCCCAGTTGAGGCAGATCCCGCCCAGGTTCTCACGCTCGACGATGGCAGTCTTCAGGCCAAGCTGGCTGCAACGGATTGCCCCGACATAGCCGCCCGGACCCGAGCCAAGGATGATGACGTCGTACTGTTCAGACATCGAATTCTCCGGAATTTGTCGTGGTTTGGCTTATGCAAGCAGCCCGAGGGGCTGTTCCACTAGCTGTTTGAAGGCCTGCATCAGCGCTGCACCATCGGCCCCGTCAATTGCGCGGTGATCGAAGCTGCCGGTGGCCGACATGACCGTGGCGACCGAGAGCGCGCCATCGACCACATAGGGCCGCTGTTCGCCCGCGCCGACGGCCAGGATCATCGCCTGGGGCGGGTTGATCACGGCATCGAACTGCTTGATCCCGAACATGCCGAGGTTTGACAGGCTGGCCGTGCCGCCCTGGTACTCGTGCGGCTGCAGCTTGCCTTCGCGCACCTTGCCGGCGAGCGCGGTCATTTCCTTGGAGATCTGCGAGACCGACTTGGCTCCGGCATCGACGATGATCGGCGTGATCAGGCCCGAGGGAGCGGCGACGGCGACCGAGATATCCGAGCGCGAATACTTGCGTAGTTCATCCCCCGCGAAGCTGACGTTGCACTTCGGCACGATCTCAAGCGCCTTGGCGAGAGCCTTGATCATCAGGTCATTAACCGAGAGCTTCACGCCCTGCGGCTCAAGCGCCTTGTTCAGCTCACCGCGCAGCTTGAGCAGGGCATCGAGCCGGACATCGACGGTGAGGTAGATGTGCGGAATGGTCTGCTTGGCCTCGGTCAGGCGGCGGGCGATGGTCTTGCGGACATTGTTGAGCTTTTCGGCTTCGTAAGGGATGCCGAAGTCTGGAACCGCAGCAGGGGCAGCAGGGGTAGCTGCCGCAACTGGCGCTGCAGTCGGCGCAGCAATGGCGGGAGCGGCAGTGCCGCCGGCAGCGGCTTCAATATCGGCCTTGACGATCCGGCCGTTCGGACCGGTGCCGGTAACTCGGGAGAGGTCAACACCCAGCTCTGCAGCCAGTCGCTTAGCCAGCGGCGAAGCAACTACGCGATCGTCGCCCGAAGCTTTGGGTGCGGCGGCAACAGGTGCGGGAGCCGGAGCCGGAGCCGGTGCTGCCGCGACTGGAGCCGGTGCGGGAGCAGCTTCCGCCTTGGGGGCTGGCGCCGCAGCCTTGGACGCAACCGGTGCGGCGTCTTCGTCATCGGTTGCGAGCGTGGCGATCACCGCCCCCACCTTCACGCCTTCCGAACCTTCCGGAACGGAGATGGCGACAATCGTGCCCTCATCCACGGCTTCGAATTCCATCGTCGCCTTGTCGGTCTCGATCTCAGCCATGATGTCACCGGATGAAACCTTGTCGCCAACCTTCACCAGCCATTTGGCCAGGGTGCCCTCTTCCATCGTGGGCGAGAGGGCGGGCATCTTGATCTCGATCGGCATCGGTCGGGTAAGTCCTGCTGGGGAGTGATTTGCCGTTACGTCTCTGGCCAAAACTGCGCCGGAGGGCAAGGTTCTTGCGCGGAATACGATTGTAGCGGATATGATGCCCAGCAGAAGGGGCCAGCCGATGCGTGTCTATCTGGTGATCATGGATGAGACCGACGAGGCCAGTGTCGCCTTGCGCTTTGCCGCGCGCCGCGCTGCGCGCACGGGCGGTTCCATCCATTTGCTCGCCCTGATCCCACGCCAGCCCTTCGTTGCCTTTGGCGGAATCCAGGCGACTATTGAGGAAGAAGCCCGCGTCCGCGCCGAAGCACTGGTGACCAGCGCCGCTGGATCGGTGATGGGTGACAGTCCCAACCCGCCGACAATCTCGGTCCGGCAAGGCGAAGGCGTGGCGGTAATCCGCGAATACCTGGCTGAACACCCGGAAGTGTCCGCGCTGGTGCTGGGTGCAGCAGCGAGTGGCGGACCTGGCCCGCTGGTCAATCACTTTGTCGGGATCGCGGGGCAGCTGCCCTGCCCGGTTTATGTAATCCCCGGCAGCATCAGCGACGCCGATCTCGAACGGCTCGGCTAACCAGCCCTAGCGCTTCTTGCCCCGGCCCTGGTGCCGGATATTGCCCGGCCGTCCGCACTGACCGACCAGGTGCTTCCCCCGCTTCTTCAGCGGCATTTGCACCGGGCGTCCGCGCGGCTCGATCGGCGCACCGACGTGATCTTCCGGCTCGAACTTCAATGCGCCGGTCAGCGGATTGGCTTCGGCCAGGCGCAGCCGCAGGCGGTCGCCCATGGCGAAGCGGGTATGGCCACTATCGCCCACCAACACCTTGGCCCGCTCATCGAAGTGGAAGCGCTCGTCACCCAGCGTTGAAACGGGGACCAGGCCGTCCCCTCCCAGGCTGATGATCGTGGCGAACAGGCCAAACTTTTGCACACCGGTCACCCGGCATTCGAAGACCTCACCGACCCGCGCTGACAGCCAGGCGGCGACATAGCGGTCAATCGTTTCGCGCTCAGCTTCCATCGCGCGGCGTTCGGCGGCGCTGATCGCGTCGCTGATGCGCGAGAGGTCGCTGCGGTCGCGATCGGACAGGCCTGAACGCGGCGGTATGTCGCTCTTGGGCTGCGGCTGCTCCAGTCCGAAGCCGTCAACCAGTGCGCGGTGAACAAGCAGGTCGGCATAGCGGCGGATCGGCGAAGTGAAGTGCGCGTAAGATCCCAGCGCCAGGCCAAAGTGGCCGGCATTGCGCGGGCCATAATAGGCCTGGGTCTGGCTGCGCAGCACGGCTTCCATGATCAGCGCCTTCTCGGCCTCGTCCGCCACGTCCTTGAGCAGGCGGTTGAACAGCCCTGGCGTAATGACCTGACCAAGCGCCAGCTTGCGCTCAAACGTGGCGAGATAGTCCTTCAGCGCGACCAGCTTTTCGCGGTTGGGCGGCTCGTGGATGCGATAGACGATCGGCGCGACCTTACTTTCCAGCGCCTTGGCCGCGGCAACGTTGGCCGCGATCATGAAATCCTCGACCACGCGGTGCGCATCGAGCCGTTCACGCAGCGCGATTTCGGTGATCCGGCCAGCTTCATCAAGCTTTACCCGGCGCTCAGGCAGATCAAGGTCAAGCGGATCGCGATCTGTCCGGGCGCGTTCCAAGGCGCGCCAGGCGTCCCACAGATTGACCAGGTGCGGCGCAGCATCGCCTTCGTCGATCCGGCGCTGGGCCTCTTCGTAGGCGATGACCTCGTCGATCCGCACCAGCGCGCGGGTAAAGCGCCAGTCGGTGACCTTGCCATTGGCGGCGATGTTCAGGTGGCAGGCCATGGCCGCGCGATCTTCGCCGGCACGCAGCGAGCAGACGTCGGCGCTCAGCACTTCCGGCAGCATCGGCACGACCCGGTCCGGGAAATAGACCGAGTTGCCGCGCTCGCGCGCCGATCGATCCAGCGAACCACCCGGCCGGACGTAGAAACTGACGTCGGCAATGGCGACGAGGGCGCGAAAGCCCCCTTCTCCGTCGGGTTCGGCCCAGATCGCATCGTCATGGTCGCGCGCATCGCTGGGATCGATCGCGACGATCGGCAGGAGGCGCAGGTCCTCGCGTTGATCTGGGCTAAGCGCCAGCTTGGCGGCGCGCTGCGCTTCCTCGATTGCCTCGGGGGAGAAGGCATAGGGGATGCCGTGCTTGTGGATCGCGATCAGGCTGAAAGCCTTGGGCGCCAGCGGATCGCCCAGTACGTCGGTAACCTTGACGCCCGAGCGCGGACTGCGTCCGGCCGGCTCGGCCAGCACGAGCTGCCCGGCCTCGGCCCCGCCGAGATCGGAAATCGGCTGCGAATGGCGTTCGCGCTTGTCAACCGGAGCGAGCCAGCCCTTTCCCGCGCCGTCGATCTCCACCACCCCCATGATCTGCTCGGTCCGGGCCGGCAGCTTCTTCATCGGGTGGGCAATCCAGCCCGTGGCAGTTTCCTCGGTCCGGGCCAGAACCCGGTCACCAACGCGTAAAGCCGGCTGCTTGCGCTGCTCGATCAGGCGCAGACGCGGCGGCGGCACTGCATCTTCCGGCTGCCAGGTGTCCGGCACGGCCAGGGCCTCGCCATCTTCGGTTCCGACCACGCGCAGCACGGTCACCTTCGGAACGCCGCCCATGCGGTGGAAGGCGGTCCGGTTGCCGTCGATTAGCCCTTCCTCGGCCATGTCCTTGAGCAGAGCCTTGAGCTGGATCTTCTCTTGCCCCTTCAGGCCAAAGGCGCGGGCGATTTCCCGCTTGCCGGCGGGTTCCGCACTGCTTGCAATGAAATCCAGGATCTGCTGGCGGCTCGGCAGGCCGGGCTGAGGCTTGGGGTGTTTGACCAAGTCAATAAGCCCGGGCGACGTAGATGCGTTCCACCGCCGGCTCGCCGGTGAACAGGCAGGTACCGCTGACCGGCTCCCCGTTCATCGGCGTATTGCGGATGGTCAGCTTGAGCGCCTTGAGCTTGGTCACGACAGCATCGAGCGCCGCGCCAGTCGGGCGCGACCACAGCACTTCGACCCAGCCCGGGTAGCGCTGATCGGCGCTGAAGAAGGCTTCGAGGCCGGCAAAGTCCGTCACGCC
>JAJTFU010000165.1:0-5704 GCA_021299075.1 Novosphingobium sp.
GGGCGCGTCGGCAGCCCGTCGATCGAGCGGGTGCGGCCGGCCATCTTGGCTTCCCACTTCGCCGGGTCGGATTGGGCGTGGTACTTGACCAGCGTCTCGCGCTCCTTGTCGAGGTTCATGACAGGGACGCCCCAGCCGCACGAGGTCTGGACGCTCTCGACCGCGATATCGAAGATCTGGCGGGTGCCGGGCAGCAGGGTGAAGTGCGCGGCGAGCTCCGCCCAGTCATCATCCTGCGGCAGGACCGGCTTGCCCCGGCCATAGAGCCGCAGGATCAGCGCGGGCTGCTCGAAATTGCACATCATGATCGTGATGCGGCCATCGGCGGCGAGGTGGGCGTGAGTCTCGTTGCCCGATCCACCCAGGTCGAGATAGGCGACGCGGTTCGGCCCCAGCACCTTGAAGGTATCGGCCAGGCCCTTGGGACTGAGGTTGATCCGCCCTTCGCTCGCCGCCGTGGCGGTGAAGAAGACGGCCTGGCGGGCGATCATCGCCGCGTGATCGGGCGTGATGTGGTCGGTGAATTCCATGGCGCAAGCCTAGGCCCAGCGCCGAACCCGGGTCAACGCTCCTTGGTCGCCGAGAAGACCAGCTCCGGATTCTTTTCCTGCTGGTAGCCGACATCCCAGCTCGATCGCGCCATAAACACCGGATCGCCATCGCGGTCCTTGGCCAGGTTAGACAGGTTGAAATCGGCGAAGGCCTTGAGCGCGGCATCGCTGCCCTTGAGCCAGCGCGCCGTATCGAAGGGCGAGGCTTCGAGCACGGCCTCGACCTTGTACTCAGCCTCGAGCCGGCTGATCAGCACTTCGAGCTGGAGCTGGCCGACCACGCCGACAATCCACTGCGCGCCGATTTCCGGATAGAACACCTGGATCACGCCCTCTTCACTGAGGTCGTCGAGCGCTTTCCTCAGCTGCTTGGTCTTGGTCGGGTCCTTCAGCGCGACGCGGCGGAGGATTTCCGGCGCGAAGTTGGGCAGGCCGATGAAGCGGACCTTGTTGCTCTCGGACAGCGTATCGCCCACCCGCAGCGTGCCGTGGTTGGGAATGCCAATGATGTCGCCCGGCTCGGCATTGTCGGCAATCTCACGGTCCTGGGCGAAGAACAGGATCGGCGAATGGATCGCGATCGGCTTGCCGCTGCCCGACGGGGTCAGCTTCATGCCGCGCTTGAAGGTGCCCGAGACCAGCCGCATGAAGGCAATCCGGTCACGGTGCATCGGGTCCATATTGGCCTGGACCTTGAAGATGAAGCCGGTCACTTCCTTGCCATCGGGGCTGATCACGCCGGCATCACTCGGCTGCGGTCGCGGCGGCGGGGCATATTGGTCGATCGCGTCGATCAGCTCGGCCACGCCGAAGTTCTTCAGCGCCGAGCCGAAATAGACCGGGGTCAGGTCGCCATTGCGATAGGCTTCGATGTCAAACGCGGGATAGCCAGCCTGGGCCAGCTCGATCTCTTCGGCGATGTCGGCCGGGACATTGTCTGCCGTCGCCGCTTCACGCTTGCCCAGGAATTCGCGGCTGTCGCCTTCGGGGCGGCTGATCTGGTTGGTGGCGAAATCGAGCACGCCCTTGAACTCACCGCCCATGCCGATCGGCCAGGCCATGGGGCAGACGTCCAGCGCCAGGGCATCGGCCACTTCATCAAGCGTCTCGAACACCGAGCGGCCCTCGCGGTCGACCTTGTTGACGAAGGTGATGATCGGGACCGAGCGCAGCCGGCAGACCTCGAACAGCTTGCGGGTCTGCGGCTCGATGCCCTTCGCGGCGTCGATCACCATGATCGCGGAGTCCACCGCGGTCAGCGTGCGATAGGTGTCTTCGGAAAAGTCCTCGTGGCCCGGGGTGTCGAGCAGGTTGAAGGTCACCCCGTTCCGCTCGAAGGTCATGACCGAGCTGGTCACCGAGATCCCGCGCTGCTGCTCGATCTTCATCCAGTCCGACCGCGCCCGCCGCGCCGCCCCGCGCGCCTTGACCTCGCCCGCCAGGTGAATCGCGCCGCCCTGCAGCAGCAGCTTTTCGGTCAGCGTGGTCTTGCCCGCGTCAGGGTGCGAGATGATGGCAAAGGTGCGGCGATTGGACATGGTGGCGCGCCTTAGCCGCGCGGGCGGACAAGGTCTATCCCAACCCGTCCCGCAGCAAGGCATTGGCGGTCGCCGCGATGGCATCCAGGTCGGCATTCGGGTCCATCACCCCAAAGCGCAGGCCCAGAAACACGTTCATGCCCATGATCGCCCAGGCATGGACCTCGCTGGGGTCAAGGCCCAGTTCGCCCTTGGCGCGCGCGGCTTGCAAGCGTTCGAGAATGCGCGCGGCCGTGTTGAGGTAGTGTGCCTGCCAGTCTTCCGGGGCAACGAATTCAGCTTCGTCGATGATCCGGTAGATTTCTGTAGAAGCTGCCGAGCGCGACACCGGCCCGCTGGGTGATCGAGACGATCGAGCTGTCATGGAAGCCCTTGTCGCCGAATTCGGCGGCGGCGGCGTCGAGGATCGCGCGCTGGGTGCGCCGTCCGCGTTCGGTGCGCGGCTCGCGCGGCAAGGTGGCCGCTGCGTCCATCGTGTCGCTCCCCATCCGGCGGGTGGCTCGGGCCACCCCTGTGGCACTTGCGCCACGTTTCCCCATCATTCGCGCGTCCTTTCGCTCGATGCAAGCATATACAAGTTGAAAGTTGGTTCAACTTTTATATAAGCCGCAATCAGAGCCTGCGGACCTGTTCGCGCGGGCCGGAGGATTCTTTGGGAGGAGCCCCATGATGCGTACCACTGCCCTGCTGTGCCGAGCCTCGCTGATCGCCAGCGCCTTTGCCGGTCTGTCCACCCCCGCCCTGGCCCAGGAAGAAGGCGCCAGCGAAGCCGATGACGCGATCATTGTTACCGCCCGCCGGCGTGAGGAAAACCTGACCGACGTGCCGATCGCGATCACCTCGCTCTCGGCCGACCAGCTGGAGCGCACCGGCGCGATCGACATCACGGCTGTGGCCGAGCAGGCCCCCAACGTCACGCTGGAAGCCAGCCGCGCGACCAACTCCACCCTCACCGCCTTCATCCGCGGCGTTGGCCAGCAGGACCCGGTCTCGGGCTTCGAGCAGGGCGTCGGCATCTACCTTGACGATGTCTACCTCAACCGTCCGCAGGCAGCCGTGGTCGACATCTATGACGTCCAGCGGATCGAAGTGCTGCGCGGGCCGCAGGGCACGCTCTACGGCCGCAACACGGTCGGCGGCGCAGTCAAGTACGTGACCCGCAAGATCGACAACGATCCGCGCCTGTCACTGCGCGGTACCTATGGCACTTACAACCAGGCTGACGGCGTGATTACGGCCAGCACCCCGGTGGGCGACGGCACGCTGCGTCTCGGCGGTTCGCTCGCCCGCCTGTCGCGCGGCGGCTTTGGCGACAACCTGACCACGGGGCGTGAGAACTACAACAAGGACATCTGGGCCGGTCGCGGCACGGTGGAAGTCCACGGCAACGGGATCTTCGCGCGCCTCTCGGGCGACTACACCAGCCGCGGCGGCCTCGTCTCGCCCACGCAGGACGTAAAGGCCTGGGGCACCTCGCTGTTCATCGAAGGCGAGCTGAACGACACGCTGACCGTCCGCTCGATCACCGCTTACCGCAAGGACGATTCAGCCTCGCCGATTGACTTCGACGCGCTGGCATCCACCGACGTTGACGTCCCCGGCATCTACAAGAACAGCCAGACCAGCCAGGAACTGCAGCTGCTGATCAATTCCGGGCGTTTCAACGGCCTGATCGGCGCCTATTACCTCAATGCCAAGGCGCTGACCCAGTTCGACGTGCGGCTGTTCACCACGCTGGCCGGCCTGACCGCCTTTACCAGCGCCGATATCGGCACCGATACGCTGGCCGGTTTTGCCGACTTTACTTATGACCTGACCGACCAGCTCAGCCTCTCGGTCGGCGGGCGCTATACCTGGGACGAACGTTCGGCGACGATCCTGCGCCAGAACTACCTGGGCGGTGGTTCGCCGGTGTTCGGCGGGGCCGGGGTCGCCTTTGGCGCGCCGGGTACCAACTTCAGGGGCAAGAGCACCTTCAAGAAGTTCACCCCGCGCGGCTCGATCAGCTTCAAGCCGGCCGAAGGCCACAACCTCTATGCCTCCTACTCGCAGGGCTTCAAGGGCGGCGGCTTCGATCCGCGCGGTGCCGGCGTCAACGCACCGGACCTTGATGGCAATGGCGTGCGTTCGGACGCCGAAATCGCCGCCTTCCTGAGCTTCAAGCCCGAGAAGGTCGACAGCTACGAAATCGGCTACAAGGGCTCGCTGCTCGATCGCAAGCTGTTCGTCGCGCTCGCCGCTTTCCGCATGGACTACACTGACGTGCAGATCCCGGGTTCGGTCGCCTGCACCGTTTCGGGCCTCCCGAGCTTCTGCGGCGTCGTTTCCAACGCCGGCAAAGCGCGGATGCAGGGCGTGGAATTCGAAGCCCGCGCCAACCTGGGCGCGCTGACCCTGTCGGGCTCGCTCGGCTACATCGACGCCAAGTTCCAGAAGTACATCACCAACATTGCCTCGGTCCCGACCGACGTGGCGGCGTTCCGCAAGGTGCAGAACACCCCGGCCTGGACCGGCAACGCCCAGGCCAGCTACCGCGCCGAGCTGGGCGAAGGTTCGCTGACCGCAACGGCCGGCGTCTCGTTCAAGAGCACGACTTACCAGTTCGAAGTGCCCAACCCCTACCTCGATCAGGGCGCTTACCAGCTGGTCGATGCCTCGCTGATCTACACGGCGCCGGACAAGCGCTGGACGCTGGGCGTCTATGGCAAGAACCTGTTCGACGTGAAGTACAAGACCTCGGGCTATAACTTCATGGCCGGCAATGCCACGACCGGCGTTCTGCTGACCAATCCGGTCACCGGCGCGCTGATCCCGGCGCTTGGCCGCGAAGGCACGCTGACTGCCTTCTACGGCAATCCCCGCCAGGTCTTCGTGACGGCAACGGTCAACTTCTAAGTCAAACGCCTTCCTCCCTGCCTCCCCTCGCGCTTTCGAGCGCGGGGGGCGTCTTTTTATCGGGGTCGGCGCAGGATCACATAGAGCGCGCCGGACCCGCCGTGGCGCTGGTGCGCCGGGCGGACGGCGGCGATGCGGCTGGCGTGGGGACCCGCCGCCAGCCAGTCGAGCAGCTTGGCCCGGATCGCCCCGCGCCGCTCGCTGCGGTCAGCCGCCGCAACCGGACGCGGCTTGCCCGTGATGACCAGCAGCAGCCGCGCGCCGATCGCCACAGCCTGCATCAGCCCGGCATCGAGCCGGGCGTGCGCTGCATCGAGCGAGTGGCCGTGTAGGTCGAGCGTCAGGTCAGGCGAGATCTGCGCCTTGGCCAGCTTGCGTTCCCACGAGCCATCGAGGCCGTGACGGTCGAGCGGGCGGGCGGGCGTAGCCTTGGGCGGCGGGGGCAGCAGGGGCGGCGGCACGCGTCCCTTGATCCGTTTGGGCGGGGGCGCTGGCGGCTGGGCCGCAGCGGTGATGGCAGGTGCCGGTTTGCCAGGGTGGAGCGGTTCGATCGTACTGGCGACGCGCGCCCACAATGCAGCCTCGGCCGCGGAGAGACCGCGCGGGGCACGCATCAACTGGCGCCCAGCCGGGCCACAGTGCCCTTGGGCAGGAACAGCAGGGCTTCGCCCCGGCTGCTCATGCCGCCGGCAATCGTGCGGGCATCATCGCCCGCGCCCC
>JAJTFU010000165.1:5745-21358 GCA_021299075.1 Novosphingobium sp.
AGAAAACGAAGCTCTTGTTCTCGCGCATCAGCGCGTTCCCGGCCTCGGGCTGCTCACGCACGTACTGCATGATGCCCTGCATCGAGCCAGAATATTGCCCCGGCAGCGTGCCGAGCAGCCCGCGCTGGCGCATGACGCCGCCGATGCCGGTATAGGCATGACCGTTCTGCCCGGCATAGCCAATCCGGATCACCGAGCCATCGGGCGCACGCAGGCGGCCCGAGCCCTGGATCTGGAGGAAGAACATCTCGACCCGGTCAGCCGCCCAGGCGATCTCCAGGCCCTTGCCCTCCAGCGCTCCGTCATAGATCTGGCCGCGGTCATAATAGGGAACGAACTTGCCGCTTTCGTCATAGCGGCCAAGCGGCATGGTGCCGTTGGCATTGGGCGGCGCATCGCCCGGCTTGGCGCGGACCAGATCAGGCGGCACGGCATAGACCGGCACGTCAAACCCGGGCTGGCGAGTGCGCACCCCGGCGATCTCCGGTTCGTAATAGCCGGTCGCAAAGGCCTTGCCATCGCCGATCTTCACGGCCTCGAAATGCTGGACAAAGAAGCGCTGCGCCTGGCCATCGGGCCATTTGGTTGCTGCCGCGCAGGCCTGTTGCCAGTCGGCTGGCCGGGTCAGGCCGGACGGATCATCGCGCGCCGTCAAGCGCGGGCAGCTCTCACGGAAGGAAGCGAGGGCGGTCGCCGCATCGCTCTGGACAATGCCAAGGCTATCGATTGGGGGGCCGGCCCAGAACCCGGTGGCCAATGCAGTGGTGGCGACGACGCCAGCCGGCGGTTGGACGACACCAGCGGGAGCGGGAATGATCCGGCCGCAACCAGCCAGCAGTGCCAGCCCGGCCAGCGCAGCAATGCCCCGCCGCCGCATCGGAGACTCAGGCCTCGTCAGTCTCGTCGAGCAGCCAGTCCGGCGAGGCGGAAGTAACATTGCGGCTGAAGGTCCACAGGTCGCGCGCGTCGACCGCGTCATCAAGCGATCCAGCCACGACCTGCCCTTCGGCATTGCGCGTGACAGCGGCAATATCGGCGGCAAAGCGCACGGTGATCCGGGCGACCGGCGCTTCAAACGCAGCCGAGACGATCACGGCCTCTTCGATCCGGATCAGACGGTTGTCCATGGTCTCACCGGCGGCTTCGCGCGCGGCGATCGCGGCAACGAAGCCATCGTAGACATCGCGGTCGCACAGTTCGCCCAGCGTTTCCTTGTCACCCTTCCAGAAGGCTTCAAGCACCATGCGATAGGCACCCTTGGCACCTTCGACGAAAGCGGTGATATCGAACCGGCGGTCAGCCGCGGCAATTTCGCGTAGGCCGCGCTCGATCGCCGGGGTCACGCCGGCGACCGGCATGCGGACCGGAGCGGAGCTGCGATCGGCGACTTCGCCAGCCGCAACACGCGGGGTTTCCGCGGGTCGCGGACCCTGAATCATTTCCTCTTCATGCTCGGCCCGGCGGCCCAGCACGGAATAGAGTCGCAGGCCCAGAAAGGCGGCGATCATGGCGAGGATGACGATCTCGACGGTCTTGTCCACTTGGCTCAGTCCCTGCCGCAGCAACGCGGCGTTGCAATTCCCTATGCCTAAATAGGTAGCCAAGACAAATGAACAACGCGTGGATGGCGCTCTGACGGCAATTTTTTGCGGCAAGTGACGCAAGCCGGTCACATCGGCGCAAAATCCTTTGCCGCCGCAACCCGGCAATGCTAGGCGCGCGGCCAAATTCCACTCCTTTTCCAGCCGCCAACCCTTTTCCATTCGAAAGTAAGCTGCATCATGTCCGACGAAGGCAACATCATCACCGACCTTGGCCTTGGTGGCCCCGCCATGAACGGCGCCGACACCGCGCCTGCTGCCGGGATCATCTCGCAGTATGTCAAGGATCTCTCGGTCGAGAACCCCAACTCGCCGGAAAGCTTCCAGTGGACCGATGCGCCGCAGATCGACGTGCAGTTCAACATCGGCGCCCGCCAGCTGAGCGACGAAGTCAGCGAGATCGAGTTGAAGATCGCGCTGAAGTCGATCTGCGAAGCCGGCACGGCCTTCATCATCGACCTGTCCTATTGCGGGCTGCTGGGCATGCGCAATCTGGATGACGCGTCGAAGCACGCCTTCACTTATGCCGAAGCACCGCGCATCCTGTTCCCCTTCGCCCGCCGCGTGATCGCGGATGCCGTGCGCGATGCCGGCTTCCCGCCGCTGCTGCTGGAACCGATCGATTTCAACGGCATCTATCTGCAGCAGCTCGCGGCGCAGCAGGGCGAAGGCGAAGCGGCACCGGCCGGAAACGCCTGATCGCTAACGGGGCGGGGGCAATAGCGTGAGTCTGATCCGCAACGTTGGCACGATTGGCGGGCTGACGGCGATCAGCCGCGTCTTCGGCTTTGCCCGCGACATGCTGCTGGCGCGGGTGCTGGGCGCTGGCGGCGTGGCCGACGCTTGGCAACTCGCGTTCCAGTTACCCAACATCTTTCGCCGCCTGTTTGCGGAAGGGGCCTTTGCCTCGGCCTTCGTGCCGCTGTTCAACCAGCGCATGACGAACGACGGCGACATTTCCGACGCGCGTGCGTTCGCCAATCAGATGCTGGCCGTGCTGATCCCGATCCTGATCGTGTTCTCGGCGCTACTGCTCATCGTAATGCCCTGGGTGATGGGCCTGTTCGCCAGCGATACGCTCGCCGCGGACACCGAAAGGTTCGATCTGGCCGTGCTGATGGCGCGGATCGCCTTCCCCTATTTGGCCTTGATGAGCGTCGCAACGCTGCTGGCAGCCATCCTCAATTCGCTGTCGCGCTTCGCCGCCGCAGCGGCTGCACCGATCCTGCTTAACCTCTGCCTGATCGGTGCACTGGTGCTGGGGGCAATGGGCGGAACGGACGAAGCTGCCAAGCAGGTTACCGGCACTTACCTGGCGGTTTCGGTTTCGCTCTCCGGGCTGCTGCAGCTGATCTGGCTCTACGTTTGGGTCCGCCAGGCCCAGTTCCGGCTGGGACTTCAGCGCCCGCGACTGACCCCAGGTGTGCGCGAGTTTGGCAAGCTCGTACTGCCCGCGGTGTTCGGGGCTGGCGTCTATCAGATCAGCCGGTTCATCGACCTGTTTTTCATCGCCACGCTGCCCGACAAGAGCATCAGCTTCCTGAGCTATGCCGACCGGCTCAACCAGCTGCCGATGGGGATCATCGGCATCGCCCTGGGCACGGCTATCCTGCCCGCACTGTCGCGCTTTATCGCCCAGGATGACCGCGACAGCGCCTTCCGATTGCAGAGCAATGCCTTCGAATTGGCCATGCTGCTGACTGTGCCGGCGGCAGTGGCGCTCTATGTAGCCGGCCCGGCGATCACGACCGCATTCTATGTGGGTGGGGCCTTTACTCTGGCCGATGGCCTGGCGACTGGCGCGGTCGTCGGCGGGTTGGTCGTGGGCCTGCCGGCCTATGTTCTGGTCAAGGTGCTGGTGCCCAACTATTTCGCGCGCAAGGATACCCGCACCCCGGTGATCACCGCCGCTTGCTCACTGTTGATCAACATCGGCCTCAACCTGCTGCTGGTACCGCGGCTCGGGATCGTGGGGCTGGCGCTGGGCGGCTCGTTGGCAGCTTGGGCCAATGCGGCCATGCTCTATGGCGTGCTGCACCGCCGCGGTCATTATCACCTCACTGCCCAGGTTTCGGGACGGATTGCCCGGATCATGCTGGCCGCCGCCCTGATGGGAGCGGCGTTGTGGTTCGCCTTGCCACTCGCCGGCGATGCATTTCATGGCGCTCCGCTTGAACGAATTGTGGCGGTCTTGGCGGTCGTCGGCCTGGGCCTGATCGTCTTTTTTGGCAGCGCCTGGGCCGTGGGCGTTGTCAATCGCGACACAATCGGTCAGTTGCGCCGCCGTCAGCTTTGAAGGTTTGAGATATGCGCGTCGTTTCCGGTATCCAGCCCACGGGCAACCTGCACCTTGGCAATTACCTGGGCGCGATCCGCAACTGGGTGCGGATGCAGGATGACGTGACTGCGGGCGGCGGCCAGTGTCTCTATTTCCTGGCCGATCTCCACGCCATTTCGCAGCCGCACGTGCCCGCTGAGCTGGCTTCGAACACGCGCGAGATGGTCGCCGCACTGGTCGCCTGCGGGATCGATCCCGATCGCTCGGTCCTGTTCAATCAGGCCCAGGTGCCCCAGCATGCCGAGCTGCAGTGGCTGCTCAACGGTACGGCCCGGATGGGCTGGCTCAACCGCATGACGCAGTGGAAGGACAAGGCTGGCAAGAACCGCGAAGGAGCCTCGGTCGCGCTGTTCACTTATCCGGTGCTCCAAGCCGCCGACGTCCTGCTCTATCAGGCCACCCACGTGCCGGTGGGCGAGGACCAGAAGCAGCACCTCGAGCTGGCGCGCGACATCGCGCAGAAGTTCAACAACGATTTCGGCGCCGGGGAAGAGGTCTTCACCCTGCCCGATCCGATCATTCCGGCCGAAGCCGCGCGAATCATGTCGCTGCGCGATGGCTCGGCCAAGATGAGCAAGTCCGATCCTTCGGACATGAGCCGGATCAACCTGACCGACGATGCCGAGACGATCATGACCAAGGTCAAGAAAGCCAAGACCGATCCCGAACCCCTCCCCAGCGACAAGGGCGGGCTGGAAGGGCGGCCCGAGGCGGCCAACCTGGTCGGGATCTATGCCGCCATGTCGGGTGAGAGCCAGGACGCGGTCCCGCTTCGTCGAACTGCGCCAGGACCGCGCCGCGCTTGACGCGATCCTGCGCAAGGGCGCGGAGAAGGCGCGAGCGCTGGCCGTACCGACGCTGGAAAAGGTCTACGCCGCGCTGGGATTGGTACGCTAACGGTCTGTCGCTATTCAAGCACGATTAAGCCGTGCTTCCTTACCTGCGCGGCAATGCTAACCTTTGCTCTGGTCCGTGTGCTGATTCGCGGCGGGCCGGTTTTTGGAGTTCCGGGTCCATGTCGCACATGAACAATTCGCCATTTGCCAGGCTTAAGCTGGCGGTGGTGCCGCTGCTCCTGCTCGCGCTCAGCGCCTGCGCTTCCAATTTCAACAGCCAGGTCACCCGCTTTGCCAGCCAGTTGCCGGCGCCGCAGGGCCAGACCTTCGCCGTCGTCGCCGATGATCCGGCGCTGGCTGGTGGGCTGGAGTTTGCGCAATATGCCCGCCTGGTCGAAGACCGGATGGGCGCACTCGGCTATCGCCCGGCCCCGCCCGAGGCTGCCACGCTGCTGGTGCGGTTCGACTATGGTGTCGACAAGGGCCGCGAACGCGTCCGCCGCAACGCCTTTGTCGATCCCTTCTGGTCTGATTGGTACGGCCCGCGCGGCTACTGGGGCTATGGCCGCCGCGGTTTCTACCGCCCGACCTCGGTCTGGGGCTATGGCTGGTATGATCCTTGGTTCGATGGCGGCGTGGAAAGCTACACGGTCTATACCAGCGGGATCAGCCTGAAGATCGATCGCAAGGCCGATGGCCAGCGCCTGTTCGAAGGCAAGGCCGAAGCCGCCTCGCTCTCCAACCGCCTGCAATACCTGGTCCCGAACCTGGTCGAGGCGATGTTCACGGACTTCCCGGGCAATTCCGGGGAAACCGTTCGGATCTCGGTTGCGCCGGAGAAGAAGCGGCGCAATTAAGGTAGCAACACCGAGTGGGCGGGCCTGGCGACAGGCCCGCCTTTTTCGTTGGTGATCAGACATTTCATGGTATGTTTCAGCTATGGAACACACCCGCCGCTTGTCCGCCACGAGCAAGGCCAGCCTGGCCTGGATTGGTGCCCTGACGCTTCTGGCCACTGGCCCTGTTGAGGCTAGCTCGCCCCCGGTCGATCCCTCGATCGTGGTAGAGGGTCAGCGCCAGACCCCCGAGGAAATCCGCCGGGCCGCGCGCGAATTCGTCCGCAAATCCGGCATCGCCCAGGGCCAGATCCCGGCTGCGCGCTGGCGCAATCCAGTCTGCGCCAAGATCGTCGGGCTGCATGGCAAGCCGGCCGAGCTGGTCCGTGCCAAGTTTGAGGCTGAGGCCAAGGCCGCCGGTGTGCCGCTGGCCCGGCCGGGCTGCACCGGCAATCTGGCGATCGTTTTTACCGATGACGGCGCAGCAGTCGCGCGCGCGATCGGACGCAAGGATCCGCGCCGCACCGCCGATGTCCCGATGCCAACCTTGCGGGCCATCTATCAGGGTGATGCCCCGGTCCGATGGTGGTACGCAGTGGGCGAAAGCAGCACCTCGGGTGTCTCAGCCGGGACCGCCGAACTGCCCTGGACCGGCGGCAATGCCGAGGGCGGTGGATCGGCCATACCCAGCAACGGCAACAACACCTTGCTGCGGCACAACGGCTCAAGCCTTGTCAGCACCCTGGTCGAACGCGGAATCACGCAGGCGACGGTAATCGTTGATGTGAATGCCGCCACCGGGAAGACACTCGATGCAGTCGCGGCCTATGTCGCAATGGTCGCGCTGGCCGAAGTGCGACCGCGCAGCGACCGGTCTCCGCTTTCGATCCTCAGCCTGTTCGAACCGGAGAGCAGCGTTGCCGATCTGTCCGAGCGCGATCGCGACCTGCTGCACACGCTCTATCGCCTGCCGCTCGATCGCACCGCGCTCAACCAGCGTAGTCGGCTGAGCCGGGGCGTGGCGGCAGCGGAGTTGGCCGACGATTAAGCCTTGAGGCTGACGACTCCGCCGGTCGAACCGAACCCGCCGGCCCCGCGTGCGGTTTCATCAAGGCTGTCCACTTCCACCCAGCTGGCCCGCGTCACCGGGGCGAGCACCAGCTGCGCCACCCGGTCACCGCGGCGGATCGCGAAGTCTTCCTGGCCGTGGTTGATCAGGATCACCTTCAGCTCGCCGCGATAGTCGCTGTCGATCGTACCAGGGGTGTTGGGCACGGTGATCCCGTGCTTGAGCGCCAGGCCCGAACGCGGCCGCACCTGGATTTCGAACCCTTCGGGGATCGCCATGGCCAGGCCGGTCGCCACGGCATGGCGGGCACCAGGCGCAATCGTCACGTCCTCGGCCGAAACCACGTCCATCCCGGCCGCGCCGCCGGTCGCGTAGGCCGGCAGCTCGAGTCCTTCCCCGTGCGGCAGACGCATCACCGCAACCGGGACATCATCCATTGAGGGCATCAGCAATTCTTTCAACGAGGGCAACGGCGACCTCGTCCTTGGGCAGTTCGGGCAAGTGGTCAACGCCCTTGCTCGAAACGATGTGGACGAGGTTCATGTCCCCGCCCATCACGCTGCCCGAAACGTCATTGGCGACAATCCAGTCCGCGCCCTTGCGCTTGCGCTTGTCCTTGGCGTGTTCCAGCACCTTCTCGGTCTCGGCGGCAAAGCCGACCACCAGCTTGGGCCGCTTGTCGCTGACCGAGACCATGGCGAGGATATCCGGGTTCTCGGTCAGCCGCAGCGCCGGCGGGGCCGAGCCGCGCTTCTTCATCTTCTCGGGCGCGTAGTCCTCGGTCCGCCAATCGGCCACGGCGGCAACCATCACCGCGGCATCGGCCGGCAGCGAGCGGCGCACCGCTTCGGCCATTTCGCGGGCGGTGACGACATCGATGCGGTCAACCCCCGGCGGGGTCGGCAGGGAAACCGGGCCGGAGACCAGCGTGACCCGCGCACCGGCCCGCGCAGCGGCGGCGGCAATCGCAAAGCCCTGTTTGCCGGAGGAGCGGTTGGCGATGTAGCGCACCGGATCGATCGGCTCATGCGTCGGACCGGCGGTGATCAGCACGTGTTTGCCGAACAGCGGGCGGTGGGCCGGCTCTTCCTCGAAATCGGGCTGGCCGGCGAGCGGATCGCCCTCCGTTGGTGCCAGAGCCGGTTCGGGTGCATCGCCCTTGAGCGGTTCGGGCGGGACCTGGTTCATCACCAGGTGATTGATCGCCTCGGCATCGGTCGGCGGGGCGGCGCGCGCCTTGCCCTTCTTGACCAGGATCGGCCCGGCATCACCCGGCACCGGATCAGGCAGCGGTACGAAGGGTGCGGGTCCGTCGACGAAGTCCCCATCCGGCACCACGTCCTCGACCTCAGCATCCTCGGGCAGCAATTCGTCTTCGAAAACGATCCGCGAGGTGGTGCTGCGCTGGATCAGGTTGCTCGACAGACCGCCCAGGTCAGCGGCACCCGCCAGCGGATCTTCGGGCGCCCAGGTCAGCTCGGGCACGATCATCGGCAGCGGTTCAAGCGCCAGGGCATCGCAGATCGCGGCCATCACCTGGGCCGGTTCCGGCAGGCGGCCAGGGCCAAATTCGCCGCAGGCCATCGGGCCTTCATCGGGCTCCATCACCGCAATCCCGCGTTCGCGCAGCGCGGTGACATTGGCCTGAGTCGCGGCGTTTTCCCACATCCGCACGTTCATGGCCGGGATCGCCATGACCGGCTTGTCCGTCGCCAGCAGCAGGGTGGTGGCCAGATCGTCGGCAATCCCGTGCGTCAGCTTGGCCAGCAAGTCGGCCGTCGCGGGGCAGACGACGATCAGGTCGGCCTGGCGCGAGAGCTGGATATGACCCATCTCGACCTCGCCATTGGTGAGGACACAGGTTACCTCACCGCCATGCCTGCGGATCAGCCGCACGAGCTCGCACGACTTGTAGGCGGCAATCCCGCCGCCAACGACCAATAGAATTCGAGGTCCACTCATAGTGACCAGCTTGTGCAATGCCCAATCCCCTTGCGCAACAGGCTTTGCTTTCCGGATTTCCGTGGGGCACAGAGGTTAACATCGTCAAAACGGGGAAAGTTACCGCCATGCGCCTGATCCTGACCGCCATGCTGTTCCTGTTCGGCCTGTTCAATCTTTTGCTGGGTATCGGCTTTCTGGTCGATCCGGCCTCGATGCAGGGCAATTTCCCGGTGACGGCGACCGGCCCCGCCGGGATGGCCGTGCTGCGCGCCGATCTCACCGCCTTCTTCCTGGTCGCCGGAGGCTGCCAGCTGTGGGGCGGCTGGCGGCGCAATGGCGACCTGCTGCTGGTCCCCGGTCTGCTGATGGGCATTGCCTTCACCGGCCGGCTGGTCAGCGCGGCGATGGATGGCACCGCGCCCGGCTTTGCCGTGCCGATGGTGGTCGAAGCCGTACAGGTGATCCTGGCCTATGCCGCCTGGCGCATGCTGCCGCACCACCGCATCAGCGAAATCGCCGGCTAGGCGCGCGCCCAGAACACCGCGCCCATCACCAGATAGGCGGCCAGGAAGGCCAGGCTGTCAAACACGGTCTGGCGGCGCGGCGCGCCATCGCGCAGCTGCGTCAGCCACAGCGCGGGGATCACGAAGGCCAGCGCCAGCCCGCCCGATTGCATGAAGAACAGCTGCGGCTTGGCGGCGAGCTTTTCTGGCCCGATTCGCGCAAGCGCGTGGCCCAGCATCAGCGCCGAGACCAGGTTCAGCGGTACGGCTGCATAAAGCCATCCGGTCCGCTCCTGCCGAAAGGCCAGCGCCAGGACGGCGCTGGCCGCCAGTGCCGCCAGGATCACGCCCAACCAGTCCATTGCGCCCATTTCCGACTCCTTTCGCGCAAAGGTAGCGCGCGCGGCGCTTCGCGTGTAGGGGGCGCGGCCATGGCAATCGAACTTCCCGACCAGAAGCGCGTGGGTATGGTCAGCCTTGGCTGCCCGAAGGCGCTGGTCGATTCCGAACGGATCCTCACCCGGCTACGCGCCGATGGCTATGCGATGAGCCCCGACTATGCCGGGGCCGATGTCGTGCTGGTCAACACCTGCGGGTTCCTCGATTCCGCCAAGGAAGAAAGCCTGGCCGCGATTGGCGAGGCGATTGCCGAGAACGGCCGCGTGATCGTCACCGGCTGCATGGGAGAAGAGGCCGAGACCATCCGCGCCCGCTTCCCGCAGGTCCTCGCCGTCACCGGCGCGCACCAGTACGAGGCCGTGGTCGAGGCGGTGCATGAAGCGGCGCCGCCTTCGCAAGGCCCCTTCATCGACCTGATCCCGCAGCCCGATGTGAAGCTCACCCCGCGTCATTACAGCTACCTCAAGATTTCCGAGGGCTGCAACCATGCCTGCGCCTTCTGCATCATCCCGCAATTGCGCGGCAAGCTGGCCAGCCGCCGGGTCGATGCCGTGCTGCGCGAGGCTGAAAAGCTGGTCGCGGCGGGCACGAAGGAGCTGCTGGTGATCAGCCAGGATACCTCGGCCTATGGCGTCGATATCCGGCATGAGGAGCGGATGTGGAAGGACCACCCGGTCCGCGCCCACATGACCGACCTCGCCCGCGAACTGGGCCAGCTCCGCACGCCAGAGGGCCAAGCCCCGTGGGTGCGGCTGCACTATGTCTATCCCTATCCGCACGTCGATGCGGTGATCCCGCTGATGGCCGAAGGGCTGCTGACGCCCTACCTCGACATCCCGTTCCAGCACGCCAGCCCCCGCGTGCTGAAGGCCATGAAGCGCCCGGCCAACGAGGCCAAGGTGCTCGAACGGCTCAAGTCCTGGCGCGAGATCTGCCCGGACATCGCGGTCCGCTCGTCCTTCGTGGTCGGCTTCCCGGGTGAGACCGAGGCCGATTTCCAGTACCTGCTCGACTGGCTCGACGAGGCTCAGCTTGACCGCGTCGGCGCCTTCCGCTTCGAACCTGTCGCCGGCGCTGCCGCAAATGACCTGCCCGGCGCTGTGCCGGAGGAGGTCAAGGAAGAGCGCTATGCCCGGATCATGGCAAAGACCGCCGCGATCAGCGCCGCCAAGCTCCAGGCCAAGATCGGCCGGACCCTGCCGGTGATCATCGACGCGGTGGGCGAACCGGACGAGGATGGCGACATCGGCGCGACCGGCCGCTCACAGGCCGATGCGCCCGAGATCGACGGCGCGGTCCACCTGCGCGAGGTGCCGCCCAGCCTCCAGCCGGGCGATATCGTCCAGGTAACGATCGAGGACGCCGACGAGCACGGCCTGTTCGGCGCGATTGCCAACTAACCGGCCAGTACCGCCCCAATCGCGCGAGCGGCATCTTGCATGACCGCGCGCGGATCAAGCTCCGGCTCGTCGAACACCAGTTCGATCGCGCAGTAACCGAGGTCAACGGCCAGCCGTGCCCGGCGCTCCAGCACCGCGCGATCCTGCGCCGGATCAGCCGCGAGCGCGCGCGCGACCAGTTCCGCCGTCAACGCGCGATGCGAGGCGAGGCGAACCTCGGCCAGTTGCGGCACGGCGCGCAGCATCCGCATGATCCATGGCCCGCCCGGACTTGCCTCGGTCAGCGGGATATGAGCCAGCAGGACTTCGGCGATCTCAGCTTCATCTTGCGCTTGGCCCAGCTCGACCAGCGCGTTCTGCGCCGCCATCAACCGTTCGCCCAGCGCCGCCAGCAGCGCGTACTTGTCGGCAAAGTAATGATAGAGCGTCGGCGGACTGACCCCGGCGCGCGCCGCGACCAGGTTGGTGCTGATCCGTTCCACTCCGACTTCCGCCAGCAGTTCACCCGCGGCGTCAAGCAGCCGCTCATAGGTCGCTAGGGCGCGCTTTTGGGTGGGTTTGCGGCTCACTTCGCTGCCTCCTTGACAGAAATATAGCTATAGCTAGATTTCAAGTCGAAGGAAGGGGAGAATCGATGCGTCGACTGTTTTTTGCACTGCCTTTGGCCCTGGCGGCCTGCGAGGCGCCGCCCCAGCCCTTGACGCCAGAGCAGAGCGCAGCGCTGAAGCCAGCCGATGCCAGGCTGGCGGCGCTCTACGAAAGTTCTTGCAAGGCCTGCCACGCGGTGGCGGATTCGGGTGCACCGCTGACGGGCGACCGCACCCAGTGGGATGCCCGCTGGGCCAAGGGTGAGACCGTGCTGTTGCAGCACACGCAGGTCGGCTTTGCCGCCATGCCGGCGGGCGGGCAATGCTTCACCTGCACCCCGGCCGACCACGCGGCGCTGATCCGCTTCATGGCGGGGCGCGCACAATGACGACGCGGCGCAAGGTCCTGCTGGGCGGTGCCGGCGTGCTGGCGCTGGGCGCGGGTGGTCTGGTCGGGCGGCGCGTCTGGCTCGACCGCGAACCGGCAGCGCTGCCCGCGACAGACGCGCAAGGACGCGTGGTCTGGCAGAACTGGTCCGGGCTGGAGCATTCCTACCCGGCCCAACGCGCCGCGCCCGCCAGCGATGCCGAACTGGCCGAACTGATGCGCCGCGCGCCCGTCCCGATCCGCCCGGTCGGTGCCGGGCACAGTTTCACAGCACTGGTGCCAACCGATGGCACGTTGCTCTCGATGGATCGGATGACGGGCCTGGTCAGCCACGATGCCACCGCCATGACCGCCACGGTGCGCGCCGGGACCCGCCTTTCGGCGTTGGGTCCAGCGCTGGCCGCGATCGGGCAGGAGATGCCCAACTTGCCCGACATCAACAAGCAGACCTTGGCCGGCGCAATGGCGACAGCGACGCACGGCACCGGCAAGGGCCTGACCGCGCTGCATGGCGAGGTAACCGCGCTGAAGCTGGTCACCCCGGCGGGCGAGATCGTGCAATGCAGCCGCGATACTAAACCCGAACTGTTCCATTCCGCGCGGGTCGGCCTGGGTGCCTTCGGTGTGCTGAGCGAGGTAACGCTGGCCAACAAGCCCCTCACCCGTGTGCGCAAGGAAGTGCGGCTGGTCGATACCGATGCCTTGCTGAAGGACTGGCCAGCCCTCGCCGCGAGACGTAACCGACGAACCGGTCCGCCCGCGCGGGCCGGATCAGGATGCCGATACGCTGATGAGCCTCAAGACGCTGCGTGACGTGTTCGAATTCACGCCCGGCCTGCGCAAGCAGCTGGCCAGCGCGGCGCTGGAGGACATCCCGCCTGAGATCGCCATCGACGAAGGCTGGAAGCTCCTCTCGAACGAGCGCCCGGTGCGGTTCAAGGAGATGGAGTACCACGTGCCGATCGACCAGCAGGTCGGCGCGCTCAGGGGAATCATCGCCCGGATCGAGCGTGACGCGACCGACGTGTTCTTCCCGATCGAGGCGCGGATCATTGCGCCGGACGATGCCTGGCTTTCGCCCTTCTACAGCCAAGAGAGCGGCTCGATCGCGGTCCATGCCTATTACAAGGAGGCGCATGACTGGATGCCGCGGCTGGTCGAGCCGGTGCTGCGCGAGGCGGGCGGGCGGCCGCACTGGGGCAAGCTCCATTCGCTCGGGGCGGCAGAGCTGGCCAAGCTCTATCCCCAGTTTGCCGAGGCCAATGCCGTGCGTCGCAGCCTTGACCCCGACGGGCGGATGATGAACCCCTTCCTGCGGAAGATTTTCGGGTGAAGCGGCGTACGGTCCTGATCGGCGGAGCGGCCCTGGCCGGGGCAGGCCTGCTCGCGCTGCGGCCAGCGGAAGGAGGCGGAATGCACGATGCCTATTTTGCGGGGCTGTCCGCAGCACTGAAGCGGGCCGGGCTGATGCATCCTGTGCTGGTGATCGACCGGCAGCGCCTTTCCGCCAACATTGCCGCGATCCGGAGCCGGGTTACGGAGGGCAAGCTGCCCTTGCGCGTGGTGGCCAAGTCGCTCCCATCGCCAGCCCTGCTGAGCGCGGTCATGGTGGGCATGGGCACCCAGCGGCTGATGGTTTTCAGCGCCGAAATGCTGCTGCAATTGCTGCCACTCCACTCCAACGCCGATTACCTGATGGGCAAGCCGCTGCCCGCGTCCGAATTCGTGCGAGTGATCGACAGGGCCGGGGCCGAGGCCGTCGCCAACGTCCAGTGGCTGATCGATACGCCGGAACGGCTCAAGGCTTACGGCGAAGTCGCCAAGGCGCGCGGCCTCACCTGGCAGGCCAGCCTGGAGATCGACGTCGGTCTCCACCGCGGCGGCTTTACCGATCCCGCGGCGGTCAAGGCGGCTGCGGCATCGGCCGCCAGCCGCGGGGCGACCATTGCTGGCCTGATGGGCTATGACCCCCATGTTCCGAAAATGCCCAACCCGGATGGTGCTTTTACCAGCGCGCAGGATGCCTATCGCGCAATGATCGGTGCGGTGCGCGAAGCAGGGCTCGACCCCGCCAAGCTGACGCTCAACACCGCCGGCAGCCCGACCTTCTCACTCCACTGCGCCGGAACCGTAGCCAACGAGGTTTCGGTCGGCTCGGCCTTCGTCAAGCCGGGTGACTTCGATTACGACGATCTCGGCGCGCTCCAGCCCGCCGCCTTTATCGCTACCCCGGTGATCAAGGCGAGCGCCGATCAGGACCTGCCCGGTCTTTCCGCGCTGTCCGGCCCGCTGCACTGGTGGGATCCCAATACCCAGCGCGGGTTCTTCATCCACGGCGGGCACTGGCTGGCCAAGCCGGTTTCGCCGCCGGGGCTGGAGTATTCGAAGCTGTTCGGCCGCTCGTCCAACCAGGAGCTGCTGACCGGATCGCGCCAGGTTGACCTGAAGGTCGACGACCACGTGTTCCTGCGTCCCGACCAGAGCGAGGCGCTGTTCCTGCAGTTCGGCGATATCGTGCTTTACGACGGCGGTGAGATCGGCGGCACCTGGCCGACCCTGCCGATCAGCGCTTAGTCCCGGCTCACAGCCAGTCGATTCGCTTGAAGCGCAGCCACAAACCGCCGCAGATCGCGGCGATCAGCGTCATCACTGCCGGATAGCCCCAGGGCTGGCGCAGTTCGGGCATGTATTCGAAGTTCATGCCATAGATCCCGGCAATCGCTGTCGGCACGGCCAGGATCGCGGCCCAGGCGGCCAGTTGCCGGGTCATCATGCCCTGGCGGTGCTGCTCCAGCAGGCTGGCGGTTTCGACGACCGAGGCCAGCGTTTCATTGAGCCCCGCAATTCGCCGCATCGTGCGGCGCATGTGATCGAGCACGTCGCGGTACCAGACCCGCGCGCCAACATCGATCACCGGCAGTTCGGTGGTGGCAAGCCGCTCGCAGACTTCCTCCATCGGGCCGACAATCCGGACGAAGCGGCGCAGCTGGCGGCGCAGGCGGAAGATCCGGCGGATCGTCGAAGGCTCGGGGAAGACATCGATCGCCCGTTCCTCAATCGTCTGGACCGCTTCCTCCAGCCGCTCCATGATCGGTTGATAGCCATCGACCACGAAATCGAGGATCGCGTGGGCAACATAGTCTGGCCCTTCGATCAGGCGATCGGCCGCTGCTTCCAGCCGGCTCCGGACCATTCCATGATCGCGCTCCGAACCGAACCGTACCGTGGCGATGAAATCGCGCCCCAGGAACACAGCCGTCTGGCCATAGGCAATCTTGTCGCCTTCTTCGATCGTGGCAGTACGGGCAACGATGAAGAGTTGCTGCCCATAGGCGTCGATCTTGGGCATCTGCATCGGGTTCAGCGCATCTTCCACCGCAAGCGGGTGCAAGCCGAACTGGGCCTGAAGGAGCGCCATTTCCTCGGCACCGGGCGCATAGAGTCCGACCCAATCGAAGGTCCCAGCGGGCAGTTCGCTGCGCGGCTTGCCGTCAAGCGGCAGATCGGAGAGGGCAACCCGCCCTCCGGCGTAACGGCGCGAAGCAATGATCATTGCCAAGCTGTGCCAAAGCAGCATGATACTGGCAATCCCGCCTTGCGTGGGTTAAGCGATCGGTTAATACTGACAAACATGTCAATTGCTGGTGGGAGACCAGACCGATGAACGCGATGTCGCCGGTTGAAGAAGTGCTTGATTTCCTGATCGTGGGGG
>JAJTFU010000166.1 GCA_021299075.1 Novosphingobium sp.
CACTCCAGCAAGGGCACCGCATTGTCATCGAAGTTGACGAACACGACATTGCCGAACCGCTCGCAGCGCACGCCGATCAGGCTGCGGCAGGTCAGGTCCAGGTTCAAGAAGTCGCGCGTCTCGGGCACGCCCACCAGGGTCCCGTCGGTCTTGTAGGTCCAGTTGTGATAGCCGCACATCAGCCGCGGCGACTTGCCGCGATCGACTGTCACCACCGGCGCGCCGCGGTGGCGGCAAGTGTTGTAGAAGGCCCGCACTTCGCCATCCATGCCGTGGACGATGATCAGCGGCTCCCCGGCATTGTCCCAGCGCATGAAGCAACCGGGCTCGGGGATCTCGTCGATATGGGCGGCGAAGAGCCAGGCCTTCCTGAAGATGTGCGCCTGTTCCAGCGCGAAGTATTCCGGGCTGGTATAGCGCCCGGCCGGCAGGTCGGGCAGGGCGGGGAAGCCGGCCGGCGGCGCATTACGCTGGCCTTCCCATTCCATCATCGCCTTCAGCGCGGCAACTTCGGCCTGGTCCATCATCCCTCTCCTATGGCGCGGAGACTATCCGCCCAGCTGCCCGGGCGGCACTCGCGCTTTAGTCAGTTTGGACCTGTCACCCCCTGCGATAGACCTTCGCCAACAACGACAAGCGAGAGGGATGACTGTGGCAGGACGGGTCGAAGGCAAGATTGCACTGGTTACCGGCGGGGCGATGGGCCTGGGCAAGGCCGATTGCGAGCGGCTCGCCGCCGAAGGGGCCAAGGTCTATGTCACCGATATTGACCTTGCCGGCGCAGAAGCTGTGGCCAAGGCGATCGGCGGCGTGGCGATGAAGCACGACGTCCGCTCACCCGAACAGTGGCAGGCCGTGGCTGACCGGATCGAGGCCGACCATGGCCGGCTCGATATCCTGGTCAACAACGCCGGCAACGTGATCTTCGAGAGCATCGAGAACTGCTCGCTCGACAATTTCCGCCTGCACATGGCGATCCATGTCGAAGGCACTTTCCTGGGCTGCCAGGTCTGCCTGCCGCTGTTGAAGAAGTCGGAGAGTGCGGCGATCATCAACATGGCCTCGACCGCCTCGCTGATGGGGTACGGCACGATTGTCGCCTATACGGCGGCCAAGGGTGCGATCCGCTCGATGACCAAGTCGATCGCGATGCATTGCCAGGATGAAGGCTACAAGATCCGCGTCAATGTGCTGATGCCGGGCGGGATCGAGACGCCGATGGTCCGCGACATTTCGGGCCGGGCCGGGCAGCAACTGATGGCGATCCCGGACGGTATCCTGCCCAAGGAATCGCTCGGCGCGCCCAAGGACGTGGCCAATGCCGTGCTGTTCCTCGCCAGCGATGAGGCCCGCTTCCTGACTGGAGTCGAAATCCCGGTGGACAATGGCCTCTTCGCCCGCCCCTCGCGGTGAGGGCAGCGCCCCGGAGGAGAGCGCAGCGCCCTGGTACCGTTGGTACGTTCTGGGCCTGCTGATCCTGACCCTGCTGTTCAGCGTGGCTGACCGGCTGGTCTTTTCGATCCTGATCGAGCCGATCAAGGCTGAATTCAAGCTCTCCGACACCCAGCTTGGCCTGCTGGGGGGGGTCGCTTTTACCCTGACCTATGTATTTGCCGGCTTCCCGGCGGCGCGACTGGCGGACCGCTCGGTGCGCAAGAACATCGTGGCTGGGGCGATCACCTTCTGGTCGTTGATGACCGCGCTGTGCGGCCTCGCCGTCGGGTTCTGGACGCTGTTCCTGGCCCGGACCGGCGTCGGCGTGGGCGAGGGCTGCAGCGGTCCGGCCTCGCAATCGATGATTGCTGACTATTTCCGCCGCGAGGAACTGGCCCGGGCGATGGGCTTCCTGACCGTTGGCTCGACCATGGGCACGGTCACCGGGCTGATGGCCGGTGGGCTGCTGGCCGAGGCCTTTGGCTGGCGCTGGGCCTTTATTTTGATGGGACTGCCGGGGGTGCTGATTGGCGGACTGCTTTACCTTACCGTGATCGAGCCGCGGCGCGGGCGCTATGCCCCGGCGGGATCGCGGATCGAGCAGACTTCGGTGCGCGAGACGGTCTCCACCCTGCTCGCCAACCGGGTCTACCTTGGCATCGTCATGGGTTACGCGGTCCAGATCATGATCGGCTATGGCATGGCCTTCTGGATGGCGCCGATCATGATCCGGCAGTTCTCGGTCTCGGTCAGCGATGTCGCGATCTACCTTGGTCTGGCGTTTATGATCAGCGGCCTGCCCGGGCCGATCCTGGGCGGCTTCATCACCGATGCCCTGACCCGGCGCGATGAGCGCTGGCGCGCCTGGTATCCGGGTCTCGCCAGCCTGGCCTGCGCGCTGCCGCTGTGGTTCAGCCTGCAGGCGCAGACGCTCTGGCCATTCCTGATCCTGTTCTCGATTGCCTATGGCATCTTCGTGTCCAGTCAGGCGCCGATCATGTCGGGCATCCAGGCTGCGGTCGAACCATCGCAGCGCGGCTTTGCCGTGGCCTTCGCCATGTTCTTCAACAACCTGATCGGTCAGGCGGCGGGCCTTGGCCTGATCGGCTGGCTGAGCGACAGTTTTCAGCCGGAAATGGGCGTGCGCGGGCTGGGCATGGCGATGTTCACGGTGAGCCTTGGCGCCGGCCTCGTGGCCCTCGCCATCTTCATCTGGACCGCCGCACAAATGCGTCGCAGCGGCTACCTGGCGAAAATGGGTCGGGCCTAGAAGCCTGGCCTAGAAGCCCGGGTGCACGGCCAGCGCGCCGCCATCGACCAGCAGTTCCGAGCCGGTCATGAAGCCGCAGCCGTCCGAGACGAGGAAGGCGATGGCCGCCGCGATCTCGGCCGGATTGGCCAGCCGGCCGAGCGGGGAGGTTTTGGCGACGAGGTGGCGCAGCTGTGGGTCGATCGCGTCCATCTTGGTGAAGACGCCGGTATCGGTCGCGCCGGGGACCATGGCATTGCAGCGGATATTGTAGCCCTCCTGCGCGCAGTGGACCGCGACCGACTTGGTCAGCATCCGTACCCCGCTCTTGGCGCTGGTATAGGTGACGTCACCCGGCAGCGCCGCATAGGCCGTGGTCGAAGCGACATTGACGATCGCGCCCGACGACCCGCCAGGATTGGCCTTCATCGCCCGGATCGCCGTCTGGCAGCCCAGCATTACCCCGGTCAGCAGCACCCCGATACCGCGATCCCAGTCGGCCATGGTCACGTCCTCGATCGACTTCTGCACGGTATAGCCGGCGTTGTTCACCAGGATATCGAGCCGCCCGTGTTTGGAGACCGCATGATCAACCACTTCGGCCCAGCGCGCACCGTCGGCCACGTCCTGGGGCAGGAATTCGATCCCTGGCGGATAGGCCGGCGCAGGGACCACATCGGTCGCGATCACCTGCGCGCCGTCAGCAGCCAGCCGGATCGCCGTTGCCCTGCCGATGCCGGAGGCTGCCCCGGTTACGATGGCCACTTTGCCTGCAAGGTTACCCATTGGCCTGCTCCCGCGCTGGTTCGCCGCCTTGCTAGCCGCCGCCGGTACGAAAGGCCGCTCCCATTTTTGCGGATTAACGCCGCGCCTCCCGCAGCCTAGACCCTGCCGCAATATCAATCTCGGCAAGAGGAGCGACTTATGGACCTGGGTCTGGCTGGCAAGAAAGTGATCATGAACGGCGGGGCGCACGGGCTGGGCCTGGCCTCGCTCAAGCTGTTTGCGGCCGAGGGCGCAGATGTCGCCTTCTTCAGCCGCAAGGCCGAGAAGATTGAGGCCGCTAAGGCCGCGATCGACGCTGCCGGACCGGGCAAGGTCTTTGCCGAAGTGTTCGACATGGCCGCCGGCGGGGATGCCTACAAGGCCTGGCTGACCAAGGCGGCCGAGGCGCTGGGCGGCTGCGACATCTTCATCCACACCGCCAGCTCTTCGGGCACCGGCGGCACGGGGGACTGGCAGCAGGGCCTCGACATGGACATCATGGGCGCGGTCAATGGCGTTGAAGTGCTGACGCCCTACCTCGAAAAGTCGGGCACCGGCTCGATCGTGTTCCTCTCGTCCACTGCGGCGCTGGAGACCTTCGTTGCCCCGCAGGCCTTCAACGCGCTCAAGGCTGCGCTGATCACGCACGGTTCGCAGCTCAGCCAGGCGCTGGCCGCCAAGGGCATCCGCGTCAACACCGTGTCCCCCGGCGCGATCCACTATGCCGATGGCAACTGGGAAACGATCCGCCAGCATGTTCCGGCGCTCTACGATGCCACGCTGGCCAAGATGCCGATGGGCCGCTTCGGCAATCCGGAGGAAGTCGCCAAGGCGATTGTCTTCGTCGCCAGCCCGGCCTGCCCCTATATGACCGGGGCCAACGTGGTGGTCGACGGCGGCTTTACCCAGCGCGTCCAGTTCTAAGCCAAAGGCCAGCCCTGCCATGAGCACGATCGACCGGGCCAAGCTGCTCGATATCTATACCCGCACCATGAAGGTGAACCGGACCGACGAGAAGTTCCGGTCACTGCTCATGCAGGGCAAGGTCGCGGTGATGTACTACTGCGTCCGGGGCCAGGAACTGGTCTCGGCCGCAGCCATGGCGGCGCTGACCGACGATGACTACGTGGTCTGCACCTATCGCGGGCAAGGCGAACAGACCGCCAAGGGCATCCCGCCCGAGCTGTGCAAGGTGACCGGCACCTGCAAGGGCAAGGGCGGGACCATGCATATCACCTACCCTGAAAAGGGCATAATGGTGACCACTGGCGTGGTCGGATCGGGCCTGCCGATCGCCACGGGCCTGGCCATGGCCAGCCAGAACAACGGCGATGGCAAGGTCACCCTGGTGAGCTTCGGCGATGGCGCGGCCAATATCGGCGGCTTCCACGAGGCGATGAACATGGCCCAGCTCTACAAGCTGCCGGTCGTCTTCCTGTGCCAGAACAACCGCTATGGCGAGCACACGGCCTTTGCCGATCACACGGCGAGCGAATCGATCTCCTCGCGCGCGGCCGGTTACGGGATGCGCGGCGTGCTGGTGGACGGCAACGATGTGGATCAGGTCTATCCGGCCGTGCAGGAAGCGGTTGACCGGGCGCGGGCGGGTGAAGGCCCGACCCTGGTCGAGGCGATGTGCTACCGGATGATGGGGCACTTCTTCGGCGCGGACTTCTCCTACATGCCCAAGGAACACCTGGCCGAAATGCAGCGCGAGGATCCGCTGCCCAAACTGCGGCAGGTGATGCTCGATCACCAGTTCAGCGAGGAGGAGCTCGACGCCATCGTCGCGGATATTGATGCCGAGATTGACGGGGCCGTCGCCGCCGCGCTCGCCGCCGATCTGCCGGGGCCAGAGGAACTGGCGATCGATGTGTTCGAAACCCCGCTGGTGGAGGCGCGCTGATGGCCGAGATTACCCTGGCGCAGGCGCTCAA
>JAJTFU010000167.1 GCA_021299075.1 Novosphingobium sp.
CTGCTGGAAGACAGCTTCGCGCTGGCCAATCAGGTGCTCGATTCGGGCTTCGTGCCGACCCATATCGTCGGCATCTGGCGCGGCGGAGCGCCGGTCGGCATCGCGGTGCAGGAACTGCTGGCCTATCGCGGGGTCGAGACGGACCATATCGCGGTGCGTACCGCCAGCTATTCCGGGATCGACCAGCAGGAAAAGGAAGTGCGGGTCTATGCCCTGGGCTACCTGATCGACGTGCTGGATCCGGAAGACCGACTGCTGGTGATCGATGACGTGTTCGATACCGGCCGCTCGGTCGAAGCTTTCCTGCGCGAGCTCAAGGCGCGGTGCCGCCATAACATGCCCGAGACGGTCAGGATTGCGACGGCCTATTACAAGCCCAGCCGCAATCAGACGCAGCTCAAGCCAGACTATTTCGTCCACGAGACCGAGGAATGGCTGGTCTTCCCCCACGAGATTTGCGGGCTGACCGAAACGGAAATCCGCGCCCACAAGCCTGGCGCGGCGATCATCCTGCGCGAAGCAGACTAGGGCGATCGGCGCTGCGGGCGCGGCTAATTTCTTCAAGATCGACCGGTTCGCGGAATCTGAAGCCCACCTCGCGGCCTTCGTACCACATCACCTCGGCCGGGATCGGCGCAAGGTTGCGGAAGTGGATCTGCACTTCCTCATTGACCGGGAAATCGGCCACATCGGGGCAATCGCCCTTGAGGCCGGTCGCCGAAAGGTTGCGCACCTTTAGCCCGAACTGGGCATCACTGCGGCGCTGGCCCTTGATGACCAGCAAGGTGGTCATGCGGGGCGCACGGGGCTGCGCGGGCTCATCGCCCGGAATGTGATCGATTGGTTCGCGACTCATTTTATCCCTCGAGATCAAGCGTCTCGCTGAGAGAGCGGCTTGCTGGCGAGGTGTTGAGAGAAGGTAAACGGGGCGGCAAGTTTCGCCCTGAGATTTCTACCTATCCGCCTGCCAGATAGTTTTGCCTTCCTTGACCGTTTCGAGGACGCGGATCGTCCGGATCTGTTCAACCGGGGTGTCCAGCGGATTGCGATCCAGCACGACGAAATCGGCCAGCAGCCCGGGCTTGAGCCGGCCGCGGCGGTCTTCCTCGAACACTTGCCAGGCCGGGCCGGTGGTCAGCCCTTGGAGCGCTTGATACGCACCCTCGCGCTGGCCATCGCCGCTGACCACGCCGGTGCGGGATTGGCGCGCCATCGCGCTCCATAACTCGGCGCGGGTATCAAGCGGGGTCACCGGATAGTCCGAGTGGTTCGACGGAATCAGTCCGGCCGCGCGGCTGGCAACAAAGGGGCTGATGAAATCGACCACTTCGTTCGGGAAGTTCCGCCGGTGCGTATCGGCAAAGTAGAACGTGTGGTTGGAGAAATAGGCCGGGCCAACCCCGATCCGGACATAGCCGGGGATTTGGTCGGGCCGCATGAACTGTGAATGGATCACGACCGGACGGCGGTTGTCGGCGGCCTTGATCCCCAGCGCATCGAAGCCGCGGATTGCCATGTCGATTGCCGCATCGCCATTGGCATGAGCGAAGATCTGCCAGCCGCGCTCGTGCACCTTGCGGGCCAGGCCTTGGAAGGCAGCGTCGGTGGTCACCGGCTGGCCGTGCCAGGGGTGCTGGCCATCGGGTGATCCAAGGGCGTAGTCGCGCGTAAAGAAGGCCGTGCGCGCCTGCGGTGAGCCATCAAGCACGAACTTGATCCCCTGCAGCTTGACCCGGCCGAACCGCGCACCGGGGGTCATTGCCGGGTTTTCCAGCATGGCGTCGATCCCGGTCATCGCGAAGGGCAGCAGCGCCAGGTCGATCTTGAGCTTGGCCTGAGCGGCGGGAGAGGTCAGGAAGGCGAGGTCGACCGGATTGGTCGCCCCATCCTGCGCCCAGGTGAAGCCTTCGCGAGCGTAGCGCGTCTGCACCGCATCGACGGCGGCGAGCCGCGCTTCAGCGCTTGGTTGCGGTAGCACCAGCGACATCGGCTGCATGGCCTTTTCAAACAGCAGGCCAGTCAGCTTGCCCTTGGCATCGCTGGGCATAACCCCGCCGGCGGGCGGCTTCATTCCGTCGCGCAGCTTGGCGGCCTTGAGCGCGGCGCTGTTGGCCACCAGCCCATGCAGTGAGACGTGTAGCAGCACGACCTTGCGATCGGGCAGCACGCTATCCAGCTCCGCGCGCGTCACATGGCGGCGCTCGGCCAGCTGGGCATCGTCATAACGCCAGACCACGACCCAGCCGCCCTTCGGCACCTTGGTGCCATAGCCCTTCACCGCGGCGAGCAGCTTGGCGACCGAGGACGTGTCTCCAGTGGCCGGATCGGCCAGGTCAAGCCCGCCCGCAGTCTGCAGGCCGATCGCGAAATGGGAATGGGCATCGACGAAGCCCGGCAGCAGCGTCGCGCCCTTGAGGTCGCGCAGCTGCACATCCTTGCCAGCCTGGGCACGGGCTGCCGCTTCGGGACCAACGAAGACGATCTTGCCGTCACGCTCAAGCACAGCCTCGGCCGTGGCCGGCGTCTCGCCGTCCATGGTGATGATCGTGCCGCCGCGCCAGAGCGTTGCGCCGGCATCCTTCGCCGCCACCGGTGCGGCCAGCGCCAGGCCAAAGGCCGCCAGCCATCCAGCAATTCGCATTGTTGCCCCTCCCGTCCTCTCGGGGCCGACATTCGGGCCACAGCTCACCTGATGCAAGCGGCAATCGCGCCTTGCAACGCGGGCGCTTTGGCGCGAAAGGGCCGCGCATGACCGATGAAGCACTCCTATCCGCCGCACAGGTTTCTAAGGCTTGGCCCTTCGAAGAAGCGCGCAAGCTGCTGAAGCGGTATCCGGAAGGGAAACCCGATGGCAGCCCGGTGCTGTTCGAGACCGGATATGGCCCTTCGGGCCTGCCGCATATCGGCACCTTCCAGGAAGTGCTGCGCACCACGCTGGTCCGGCGCGCCTATGAGACGCTGACCGGCGGCGCGCCGACGCGGCTCGTCGCCTTCAGCGATGACATGGACGGCCTGCGCAAGGTGCCGGACAACATTCCCAATCAGGGCTTGTTGACCGCTTACCTGGGCCATCCGCTGACCCGGATCCCCGATCCGTTCGGCAAGTACGAAAGCTTCGCGCACCACAACAACGCGATGCTGCGCGAATTCCTCGATCAGTTCGGCTTCGATTACGAATTCGTCTCGGCCAGCGATCGCTACAATTCCGGCCAGTTCGACGATGCCCTGCGCGGCGTGCTGCGCAATTGGCGGGCGATCATGGACATCATGCTGCCCACCCTGCGCGAGGAACGCCGCCAGACCTATTCGCCGGTCCTGCCGGTCAGCCCCAAGACCCACCAGGTCTTGCAGGTGCCGGTTCAGGTGGTTGATGCCGAGGCCGGGATCGTGCGGTTCGAGGACCATGGTGAGGTGGTCGAAAGCTGCATCCTGGGCGGCAATGCCAAGCTGCAGTGGAAGGTCGACTGGGCGATGCGCTGGGTCGCGCTGGGCGTCGATTACGAGATGTGCGGCAAGGACCTGACCGACTCCGTGCGCGAGAGCGGCAAGATCGCCCGCGCGCTGGGTGGCCGACCGCCGGAAGGGATGATCTACGAGCTGTTCCTAGACGAGAACGGCGAGAAGATTTCCAAGTCCAAGGGCAATGGGCTGACCATCGACCAGTGGCTGACCTATGGCAGCGAAGAAAGCCTGGGCTTCTACCTGTTCCGCGATCCCAAGAGCGCGAAGAGCCTGCACGTCGGGATTATCCCGCGCGCCGTCGACGAGTATTGGCAGTTCCGCGAAAAGCTGCCGAGCCAGCCGGTCGAGCAACAACTCGGCAATCCGGTCTGGCACCTGCTGCGCGCCAATGGTTATCAAGGCGGCGACGGCGATGCTCTGCCGGTGACCTATGGCCTGCTGCTGAACCTGGTGGGCGTGCTGGGCGCTGGCGCAACCCGAGACCAGGTCTGGTCCTACCTTGGCAACTATGTCGAGAACGCCGATCCGGCGGCCCATCCGCAGCTCGACAAGTTGGTCACCAATGCCCTGGCCTATAACCGCGATTTCGTCGCCCCGACGCTCCAGCGCCGTAAGCCGGAAGGCAATGAGGCCCAGGCACTCGCCGCACTCGACGAGGAACTGGCCGCGACCAGCGACGACGCCACGGCCGAGGAACTGCAGAACCTCGTCTACGAGATCGGCAAGGACCCGCATTACGGGTTCGAGCAGTTGCGTGACTGGTTCAAGTGCCTCTACGAGACCCTGCTGGGCTCCAGTCAGGGCCCGCGCATGGGCAGCTTCATCGCGCTTTACGGGATAGCCAACACCCGCAAGCTGATTGCCGAGGCGCTGAGCTGATCCTTCAAGACTTGCGTTTGGGCCTTGTTGGACTAAGCTAAGCGAAGTCGCGCGTCGTTCTTGGTGGAGCGCGGACGATGACAACTGTCTCTGGCACTTTTGTGGGTGAACGCGAGCCGGCGTGGCAGGCGATCGTTGATCGCTGGATGTTCGTCGGGATGGCGGCGCTTATCACCGTGGCCGTTCTGGTCGGATTTGCGCCAGACTCGCTTATGAAGCTGGACTTGCTGGCAGAAGGGAGACGCCCACCCCTTCCACTGATGATGCATGTTCACGCGGTTCTGAT
>JAJTFU010000168.1 GCA_021299075.1 Novosphingobium sp.
GCTGCCTCAACGGAAGCCGCGACTATTCGACCACCAATGCCAACTCGACTTTTGTCGGCGTGCTCACCTCGCGTGAGTTCCTTGCTGCGAACGGCATTCCGGCGGCTTTCGGCCTGGGAAGCCTGTACGGCCCCGACACCTATTCCGGCGTCGTCAATCCGACTGATCCGCGCGTGGTCAACACTGACTACACGCCGACCTACTTCGCCGAGGAATGGATTGTCCAGGGCTCGCTCGAGCAGGAACTGGGCAATGGGCTGAACCTCAAGGTTAGCGGCAACTGGCAGCAGACCAAGGTCGACTCTTCGCAGGATTACAACAACTCGGTCCAGAATCGCGCCGGCTTTGCTCCGGCTCTCAACACCCTGGCCGCTGCTGCTGCCGGAAGCGTTCCGGGCCTGCCGGCAGCCTACTTCGCGCCGCTGGCGGCCGGGATTATCCCGAATGGTCCTGGCGGTACGCTTTGCACCTCGCTCACCGATCCTTCGGGCATGGGTGCGTTCGGTGCCAACCGTCAGCGGCTCTGCTCGCCGACCCCGCAGGATTTCGACCGTTCGAACCAGGATACCGAAAGCTGGTCGGCTGAAATGATCCTGTCGTCCGATTGGGACGGCATGTTCAACTTCCTGCTTGGCGGTATCTACGGCAAGGGCGGGATGAGCGAGAACAGCTACTATGTGAACTCGTTCGGCATTGACTACCTGACCGGCCTGCTCGGCACCTTCAACGCTCTGGGCCGCGCTGGCCTGGCAGCGATCCCGGGTGCCACGCCTCCGCCTCCGGGCTTCCTTGGCTCGCCGTTCTTCCGCAACAACAGCGATCAGCTCGACATCAAGACCTACGGGATCTTCGGTGAAGCCTACTTCAAGTTCAACGATCAGCTGAAGCTGACCCTGGGCCTGCGTTACAACAACGACGACAAGACGGTTAAGGCGCGCTCAACTCTGGCCAGCTTCCTGACGCCGTTTGGCGGAACGGATCTGTTCAGCTCGCCTTACGTTTACGGCTTTGCGGTTACCGGCGCGCCGGTGGCTTCGCGGCTCCAGCCGTTCGACGCCGATCCGGCCACGGCCTGCTCGATCACCAGCACGACCACCAGCGGTGTGCTGACTGCTGCGAACGTATCGGGTTGCGAGCAGTTCCAGGTCCGCAATGCGAAGTTCAGCGAATGGACGGGCCGTGCGGTGCTGGATTACCAGATCACCCCGGACAACCTGGTTTATGCCTCGTTCTCGCGTGGCTATAAGTCGGGTGGTATCAATCCGCCGTTGCAGCCGGTCTTCTCGGTGCCGGAAGGCTTCGGTCCGGAAACGGTCACGGCTTTCGAAGTGGGTTCGAAGAACACCTTCGGCAATGTCCAGCTGAACGTCACCGGCTTCTACTACAAGTACAACGACCTGCAGCTGTCGCGCATTGTCGCCCGAACCTCGGTCAACGACAACGTCAGCGCCAATGTCTGGGGTCTTGAAGCCGAGGCGATCTTCCGCCCAACCCGCGAGCTGACGATCAACATGAACGCCAGCTACTTGAACACCAAGGTTTCAGAGGACAAGCTCCTCTCCAACCCGCGTGACTTCGGGGCCGGTCGTGCGGATGCAGTGATCATCAAGGACATCACCAACGGGGCGAACTGCGCCGTGGCCTCGAACACCAACAGCGCCGCTGGCGTGAACGGGTTCGTGAACCAGGTGAACACCCTGATCAACGCCGGTGCGGTGACCGGGAATGCCGGGGCCGGCCTTCAGCCGACCACCGCTTTCCCTTCGGGCAGCGGCCTGAACTCGACCGGGGCCTTCAGCATCTGCGCCGCGCTTTCCGCGCTCGCGCCGACGGTTGGGGCTGGGTTCGGCGGTGTGACCGTCTACTCGTCGGGTATTCCGGTCAACATCAAGGGCAATAAGCTGCCCGGCGCTCCGGACTATAAGTTCTCGGCTGGTGCCCAGTACGCGATCCCAATGGGCGAGATGACCGTGACCCCGCGTGCGGACTTCATCTACACCGGCAAGTCCTTCGGCAACATCTTCAACGGTGCGATCAACGAGATCCCGAGTTACACTCAGGTGAACGCTCAGATCCAGCTCGATGGCCCCGACAAGAAGTGGTTTGCTCGCCTGTGGGTGCAGAACCTGTTCGACAAGGACGCGATCACCGGTCTCTACGTGACCGACCAGTCCTCGGGTAACTACACCAACATCTTCACGCTCGAACCGCGTCGTTACGGCTTCACCGCCGGGATCAAGTTCTAAGCGTAAACCGGTTAGTCCTGGGAGGGACGCCAGGGGCTCCGGACTTCGGTCCGGGGCCCCTTTTTCTATGTTCTCGGGGTGGCTTCGGACTTCGGTCCGGGGCCGCTTTTTCTTTGCGCCCATCGGCGTGCAATCCGCCGCAAAGGAAACCCCCCAGTCCGACCGGCGGATCACCAACAGCAAGTTCAACGGCGTCAACCTGTTCGACGGCAGCACGGCGACTGTCACGATCCAGACCGGCGCCGACGGGGCCGACACGGTCGATCTGACCATGGCTGACCTGACCTCGCTGGCCGCCAGCGGCGGTGCGGCCGGGTCCTATGACGTGTCGACCGCGGCGGCGGCCAATGGCCTGCTGACCATGATCGACACCGAACTCGATTCGATCAACTCGGCCCGCGCCGGGCTGGGTGCCGGGCAGAACCGCCTGGAATCGGTGGTCAACAACCTGACCAGCAACTCGACCAACCTGGCCGATGACCGCAGCCGGATCGAAGACGCCGACTATTCGGCCGAAACGACCGCCATGGCCAAGGCCCAGATCCTCTCGCAGGCTTCGACCGCGATGATCGCCCAGGCCAACCAGAGCCAGCAGAACGTCCTCTCGCTGCTGCGATAAGCCGTCTGGCAACAGGGGGAAGGGGTCGCGTCTTCCGGCGCGGCCCCTTTCGCTTGCCCCGCGCAAAAGTGGGGGTTAAGGGCCGCCGCATCATGCTCAGCACGCTCACGCCCCAGCCCGCCGATGCGCTCCTTGCGCTGATCAAGCTCTATGCCGCCGATCCGCGCGCCGACAAGATTGACCTTGGCGTAGGCGTCTACCGCACTGGCCAGGGCGCTACACCGGTGTTCGGTGCGATCAAAGCGGCCGAACAGAAGCTGGTCGATACCCAGGAATCGAAGAGCTACCTCGGCCCGGAAGGCGATATGGGCTTTGTTCACGCGCTGATGCCCTATGTCTTCGGCACCGAAAACCCGACCATGGATGGCCGGATCGAAGGCATGCAGACCCCCGGCGGCACCGGCGGCGTGCGCCTGGCCGTGGCGCTGGCCAAGCGCGCCGGCTCGCCGAAGATCTGGATGGGCACGCCCAGTTGGCCCAACCACGCCCAGATCTTTGCCGACATCGGCCTGGAACTGAAGACCTTTACCCATTCGACCAAGGATGGCGTGGTCGATATGGACGCGCTGCGCGCCGCGATTGCGGCTGCCGATGAAGGCGATGCAATCCTGCTGCACGGCTGCTGCCACAACCCCAGCGGCATCGATTACAGCGAAGCCCAGTGGGACGAGATCGCCGGACTGGTCGCCGCGGCCAAGCTGCTGCCGGTGCTGGACCTCGCCTACCAGGGGCTGGGCCAGGGGATGGAAGCCGATGCCTATGGCCTGCGCCGCGTCCTCGCTGCCGTGCCGGAAGCGCTGGTGGCCTATTCCTGCGACAAGAATTTCGGGATGTACCGTGACCGCGTCGGCGCGGTTTACGCGATGGTCGCCGACCCGACGCAGCTGAACGCGGTGCTTTCGCACAGTTATGCCCTGGCCCGCGCGGCCTGGTCGATGCCGCCTGATCACGGTGCGGCGGCCGTCCGCCTGATCCTGGAGGACCCTGCGCTGGTCAAGCTTTGGCTCGACGAGCTCGATACCATGCGCACCCGCATGCGCCAGGTTCGCGCGCGGCTGGCCGAGGCCGGCATGGCCGGCAGCGTCAACATGGTCCCGCTTGGTTCGCAGAACGGCCTGTTCTCGATGCTGCCGCTCTCGGGTGAGCAGATCCTCAAGCTGCGCGAAGATCACGCGATCTACATGGCCGGTTCGGGCCGGATCAACGTCGCCGGCCTGACCATGGGCAATATCGACAAGTTCATCGCTGCGGTCGCAGCCGTCAGCGCTTGAGATGAATCGCCAGCCGGTCCTTGAGGGGGAGCGGCTGCTGTTGAGGCCGCTGACGCCGGATGACTGGGACGCGCTGTTCGCCGTCGCCAGCGATCCGGAAATCTGGGCGATCCATCCGCAGCATGACCGTTGGCAGGAACCCGTCTTCCGCCGCTTCTTTGCCGATGCCCTGGGGCGAGGCGGGGCGCTGGTCGTCATCGACAAGGCCACCGACGCGGTGGTCGGCTCCTCGCAGTACAAGGAAGAAGCCGGCGGCGTAGTGGAGATCGGCTGGACCTTCCTTGCCACCAGCCACTGGGGCGGCAGGTATAATCGCGAGATGAAGCGGCTGATGCTTGAGCATGCGTTCCGCTTCGTCGGCCGAGTCGAGTTCCGCGTCGGCGAATGCAACCTGCGCTCGCAGCGGGCGATGGAAAAGATCGGCGGCCACCTGACCGACCGCTTCGCCATGGTCGATCTGCCGTAGCGGGCCAGCACGTCGATCTCCAGGTTCACGGCATGACCGGCCTGAAGCTCGCCCAGTGTGGTGACTTCCCAGGTATGCGGGATGATGTTGAGCATGAAACAGCAGGTCCCGTCGGGCTCGTCCGTCACTTCGTTGACTGTAAGCGAAACGCCATCGACCGTGATCGAGCCCTTGGGCGCGACATAGGGCGCGAGTTCCTTGGGCGTCGCGATCCAGAACTGGATCGAGCCGCCGGTATCCTCCCGGCTGACAACCCGGCCAACGGCATCGACATGGCCGGTGACGATATGCCCGCCCAGCTCGTCACCCAGCTTGAGCGCCTGTTCAAGGTTGAGCTTGCGCCCGGCAGTCCACTGGTCCTGCGCCGTGCGGCTGACCGTTTCGCCCGAGACATCGACCGCGAACCAGGCATCGCCGGCTTCGCCGCCGCGCTCGACCACGGTCAGGCAGACGCCCGAACAGGCGATCGAGGCGCCGATCGCTATCCCGGCAGGATCATAGGGGCAGGCAATGACGATGCGCAGGTCGCCCTGCTGGCGAACTTCGCGGATCGTGCCGACGGCGGTGATTATTCCGGTAAACATCACCTGCGCTCGTAGACATCGAGACGGTCGTTGCCAAGCGGGCGACTGTCGATCAGCTGCCAGCTGTCTGAAGCGGCGAGAATGTCGGCCGAGAGTTCCGGCAGCGCCGCTCCGTCACCACCGACGGTCTGCGGTGCGCGGTACAGCATCATCCGATCCACCAGCCCGGCCGCCAGAAAGGCCCGCGCCGTCTGCGCTCCGCCTTCGACCATCAAGTATTGCGCCGGCGCCATGACGCCCAGGTCCAGCGGTGAGGGCAGGGCGTGCCAGCCTTCGGGCGCGGCCCCACTGGTCAGCAACCAGCGCTGCGGACTGCGCTCGGCCAATCCCGGCAAGCGAACGTCCAGGCGCGGATTGTCTGCCTCCAGCGTCCCTCGCCCGACCAGGATTGCGTCCATCTTCGCGCGCCAGGCATGAGTATGGGCGCGGGCGACCTGACCAGTCAGCCACTGACCTTGCGGCGGGGCCAGGCGGCAATCGGCCGAAAGCGCCAGCTTGAGCGTCACTTCGGGGCGGCCATGGGCACAGCGGACGAGAAAGCCCGACAGGCTGGCGCGGCAAGTAGGGTGCTCGATCAGCTCGACTGGCGTGCCGGCCGCCCTGATCCGGGCAATACCGGCCCCGGCGGTGCGCGGATCGGGATCGTGACAGCCAACCACCACGCGGG
>JAJTFU010000169.1 GCA_021299075.1 Novosphingobium sp.
GGCCACGGCCATGACGTGATCCTCGATAGCATCGGGCGCCAGGACCTCGTCTAGAAAGCCCCAGTCGCGCATGGTTTCGGCATCGAACAGGTCGCCGGTCATGACCATGCGCTTGGCCCGCGCCAGGCCCACGGTCTGGATCGCCAGCGGCAAGGCGTGCCACATCAGGTTGATGCCCAGCTTCACCTCGCCATAGCCGATCCGCGCATCGGGGGTGCCAACGCGAAAGTCGCAGGCCGTGGGGATGCAGGCCCCGCCGCCGGTCGCCACGCCGCGCACCAGGCATAGCGTCGGCTGGTGGATTTCCCGGATAGCGCGGAGCAGCAAGGCCCCGTTTTCGGCCGTGCGGCGCAGTTCAGCCACGCTTGGGACTTCACCGCCCATCCGTCCGATATCGGCGCCGACGCTGAAATCCGGGCAATCGCTGCGGATGATGACCACGCGGGTTTCGGCATCGCCGCGAAAGCGTTCGGCGATCTCGCGCAGGGCGATCAGCATTTCCGGGGTCAGCGCATTGCGCCGGTCCGGTCGATTGAGTGACACGGTGGTAACCGCGCCGTTTTGCTCAATCCGGACGTGGTCGTGGCCGCTCATCCCCGATCGACCAGCGCCACGGCCCGGATCCACCCGGCGCTGGCGCCCTCGATCTTCACCGGGAAGCAGCTGAGCTTGAACCCGTGCGGGGGCAGGGCGGCCAGGTTGGTCAGCTTTTCGATCTGCCAGTAGGGGCGGATGCGGCCGGCCTTGTGGCCTTCCCAGATGATTGCCGGATCGCGCTTTTCGGCCCAGCGGCGGGCGGTGTGGCTGAACGGCGCGTCCCAAGACCAGGCATCGGTGCCGACCACCTCAACCCCGCGCTCGGTCAGCCACAGCGTCGCCTCGGCGCCAAGGCCGACGCCCTGGTCGGTGAACTTCTCGGTGCCGTAAACCGCGCCCGACTGGACCAGCACGATGTCGAGCGGCTGGAGCGCGTAGCCGATCCGGTCCAGCTCCGCCTCGACCTGCGCCGCGCTGACCACGGCGCCATGGGGCAGGGCGCTGAAGTCCAGCTTCACGGCCGGGCGGAAGAACCGGTCGAGCGGCGCTTCATCAATGCTTGGAGCCCTTCGCCATCGGGCAGGTCTTCCTTCTGCAGACCCGGGAAGAACAGCGCGATCTGTTCCCAGCTGGTCTCATGGGTGGTGTAGTGGATCTGCGGCCGCATCACCGGCGGGTCTGACACCACATCATTGGTGATCGGGATCGAGAGATCGATGAATTGCATTTCGCTACCCGCCTTGACCTGCTTTCCGTTTACGTCAAAGGAAAGCCAATGAGCCTTCCCGCAATCCTAGCCGCTGCCCGTCCGACCGCAACCGGTCTTGTCGCCACCATTACCGAGGAGTGGATGCAGGGCCGCACCTCCTATGGCGGGCTGTCCTCGGCCCTCGCGCTCGAAGCCGCGCGCCAGGTGGCGGACGACCTTCCGCCGCTGCGCTCGGCCACAATCAACTTCGTCGGGCCGCTGGCGGACGAGGTGGAGGTTTCCACCCGCGTGCTGCGCCGCGGCCGCAACGCCACCTGGATCCAGGCCGAGGTGACCAGCGAGGCCGGCGTCGGCCTGACCGCCACCTTCGTCTTCATGGGCCCGGTCGAGAGCAGCCTGCACCTTCACGATGCACCCCCGCCCGCGGGCCTGATCCCGGTCGACGAGGCCGCGGTGCTGCCCGAACACCTCGGCCCGCTGTTCACCCGCAACTTCGAGCGCCGCTTCGCCCTGCCGCGCACCGAGGACAAGCACCCCGAATTGCTCTGGTGGGTCCGGCTGAAGGACAAGGTCGGGATCGACCCGATGGTCGAATTGTTGCTCTGCGCCGATGCCCTGCCGCCGGGGGTCATGCCGCTGATGAGCAAGACCACGGCGGTCAGCTCGATGACCTGGATCGTCAACCTCCTTACGCCTGCGCCCGTCAGCCGCGATGGCTGGTGGCTGCTGCGCGCCGCCGGCAACTATGCCGAACATGGCTGCTCCAGCCAGGACATGGGGATCTGGAACGCCGATGGCGAGGCGATCGCCGCCGGGATGCAATCCATCGCCCTGTTCGGTTAGGCGTCATTCAACCGCTGGCCGATCACCATTTTGAAGCCGATAAAACCGACCAGCCCCGCCACCGCCGTGCCCACGTGCATCAGCCAGAAGCTGGGCGTGTCCATGGTTGAATACCAGCCGCCGATGATCCCCACCGTCTTGTTGGCGGCGAAGAAGGTCAGGTAATAGATCCCCACCACCGTCGCGACGATCGCCTTGGGCGCCACCTTGGTGAACAGCGCCAGGCTAACCGGCATAATGTGGGCAAAGCCGATCGAGTTGAGCAGGTGGAACATCACCGGCCAGAACAGCCCGATCTTGCCCGTGCCTTGCGTGATCGCCGCCAGGTAAAGGCATAGCCCGCCGCCGATCACGAAGAAGCTGCCGATGATCATCTTGCCGATCTCGTCCGGCTCCCAGCCGCCCTTGTCGCTGCGCCATTTCCAGTAGAGCGCGACCGCCGCCAGCATCGAGAAGCTGAGCGCCGCATCGATCGTGATCATGTAGCTGGTGGGCAGCGTCGTGCCGAAGAAGGTCAGCTGGAACTGCGCGTCCGCCCAGACCAGGTAGGCGTTGAAGATCTGCTGGTTAGTCAGCATGGCCAGCGCCAGGATCGGGATCAGCATCAGCAGGGCAAAGACCCGCGGCCGGTCAGCCGCAGTGACTGCGGCCAGCAGGCCCAGCGCGACCGCCAGGCCAACTTCGCCCGAAATGCCGATCGCCGCGATCTGCGGCACCACCGGGCCGAGTAGGAACAGCACGACCAGCGCGGCGGCGGTAAAGCCCAGCAGCCGCTTGCTGTCGATCCCGTCTGCCGAGGCCTTGGCATCGGCCGCCCGGTCTGCCTTCCCGGCCGTGCCAAAGCCGTAATGCCAGCCCACCTTCTCACCCAGCGTGCCCGAGATCAACGGCGCGATGATCACGCTGACGTTGATCGCGATGTAGAAGATCTGGAAGGCCATCGCCCGGCGCAGGTCCTTGGGGCCATAGAGCTCACCAACCTGGCTGGCGATATTGCCCTTGAACAGCCCGACGCCGACGACCAGCGCCAGCAGGGCAAACAGGAACAGCCCTTCGAAGGCCATCAGGAAATGGCCGATCGCCATCGCCACCGCGCCCGCCAGCAGCGTCGCCCGCCGGCCCAGCCAGCGGTCGGCAATCAGGCCGCCGGCAATCGGGGTCAGGTAGACCAGGCTCGAATAGTCACCAAAGATGGCAGAGGCGAGCGGCTGGCCTTCCTTGCCGCCATAGGCCGCGGCTTGCAGCCACTGCAGCCCGATCACCCCGCCGATATTCTCCGGCAGCAGCAGGTACTTGACCATGTAGAGCACCAGCAGCGTCTGCATGGAATAGTACGAAAACCGCTCACACCCCTCGACAAAGGCCAGGTAACCCAGCCCCTTGGGGTGGCCCAGGAAGGCGCGGTCATGCGCGGGCAGGTCGAGTTCCGGCGTGGCTTCGGCAGCAGTCATGTCATCCCCCCGGATGGTTTCGTTGGTAACTGGCTACCCGCCATAGTGAACACTGGCAAGCGGCGGTGGCGGCGCGGCAGCGTGACGCTGAAGTTGACACAGTTGACACCTTGTCCGCTTTTTCCAACATCGCGAGAGCCCCAGAAAAGCTGGCGTTCCGGCGTGAAACAGGTGGTTTGCGCGGCTGGGCGAAGAAAAAACCTGCCCCAGACACACCAAGACCGCGCACTGGGCGCGGCCTTGGGAGGTCAGAGCTGGCGGCAGCGCGACTCATCGCGCAGGGCTGGGCTCGGGCATGGCCGGGAGGATGACAGGTTTTGGCGGGGGTAGGAAAATGGCCGTCAAAAATGCGCCGTCGCGTTGAACGAGATATAGCGCGTGTCGCCGCCCGCCGGAGCGTTGGGCGCACCTTGCAGGAAGTGACCCTTGATCAGGGTCAGCGCGTCGATCTCCAGTTGCAGGCGCTTCGGCACTGCCCACCAGCGAACGCGGCCTTCGAGCTGGTGGCCGGCGAAGCGGCCCGTGCGGCCGAGCGGGTCACGCACGCCTGTGGTGGCGAAGGCGTCTGTTGCCGAGGCGAGCCACATTGCGCGGTAGCTGGCGAAGAAATCGAGCCGCTTTGATGGCGCCGCCTCGAACCGCACACCGGGGGTTACGATGTTGGTGCGGCCAATTGCGTTATAGAGGCCGGCCGGGGCGAGGTCGGCCCGGCGCATCCCGAACAGCGTATCGAACCGGCCATAGCGCGCACCGCCGGAATCGCCGCTGGCATAGTCGAACTCGAGCGAGAGCCGCGCGCCGAGCGAGCCGGGGAAGGTGTAGCCGGCATCGGCATGGGTGAACCAGGCGCGCACATCCTTGCGCGGGGCGGTCGCGGCGAGCGAAGTGCTGGCCCGGCCCCATTGGCCGATCACCTCGACCTCGTGATCGAACTGGCCGGCCTTGGGATCGCGGATCAGGCGCAGGCCCAGCGTATTAAGCGAGCGGTCTCGGCTGGGGCGTCCTGGCGCGTCGCGCTCACCCAGGTGAAAGAACGTGACCTCGGCCATGGTCCGCCCGATCGCCTGGGGCTTGGCGACCAGTCCGCCCCACAGCACCAGGTCAAAGCTTTCGCGGTCCACGGCGACGCGATTGCTGGCGAGGCCCTGCGGATCGTCAGGCCGCCGGCTCTGCGGCAGGACGTAGATTGCCGTGGCGCTGAGCCCGCTTTTCAGCGTCAGATCAGCGCGCAGGCCGGTGTAGCTGTTGGTGGTGTTGCGATAGTCGTCCGCTGCGACAAGCCGTCGCGAGCCCAGGTTGAGCAGCGAGCGCCCCGCCTTGAGCGTAAGCCTACTGCCCGGCCCGAACGGCGCGGTGATATCGGTGGCGACATAGGCCGAAACCAATTCGAGCGAATTGACCTCGCCTGTTGTGACTGGGGTGCCCGGCTCCTGGAGGTAGACACGGCTGTCCCACAGTTCGCCTCCGATGCGCCAGCTATCCTGCCGGTACTCGGCGGCCAGTATGGTTCGGACGTTGAACAGGTTGTCATTGCGATCGAACCCGACCCGTGCCTGGTTCTCGATTGCCTCGTACCGTACTCGGACGCTGCCCGACAGCAACAGGCCATCATCGGCCTTCGCGCCTTGCGCGGTAAGGGCAAAAGCCGGAATGATCAGAGCAATCAGACGCATACACCCTCCATCAGCCCTGGTGCGCCAGGGTTGCAGCAGGATGACGCTTGAGCGGCATGGCCGCTTACAGCCGGGAGGTCATCTTGCCCCGACGCCCTGCTGATTAGCGTCAGCACCGACGGGCAGCAAGGCATAGAACACCGCGTGATCGCCAAGCTCAAACTTGTCCGTGCCACAATGTAGCGTCCGATGCGGGCGAGGTCGGCCTTGCTGGCCAGCACTATCGCCAGTTTACGCCATGTGCGGGAGGCTGGATGGCTAGCGTGGACGGTGCTGGCTCTTCGTAACTTCCACCAGGAAGAGCGCAGCAGACTGTGATGAGGATATGGAATGGATCTGAGGATCGCGGGGCGCAAGGCGCTGGTCAATGGCGGCAGTGCGGGCATGGGGCGCGGGGCGGCGCTGGCGCTGGCGCGTGAGGGGGCAGAGGTGTTCATCTCGGCGCGCGGGGCCGAGCGGCTGCAGGCGACCTGCGCCGCCATCGCCGCCGAGACCGGCGCGAAAGTCCGCACGATCGTGGCCGATCATGCCAGCGACGCGGGCCGGGCGGCGATCCTGAGCGCGTGCCCCGATCCTGACATTTTCGTCGCCACTTGCGCGCCGCCGCCTTTCACCGGCGATTTCCGCGAGGTCTCGCGCGAGGAACTTGAGCGCGCGGTGGCGACGGCGCTGCTCAGCCCGATCGACTACATCAAGGCGGTCTCCGGGCCGATGGCCGAGCGGCGCTGGGGGCGGATCGTCAATATCAGCACCGGGGCGGCGAAATATCCGGCGGCCATGCGCGTGCTCTCCGGCCCGCCGCGCGCGGCGCTGGCCAATTATTGCCACGCGATCTCGAAGGAGCTGGCGCCGCACAACGTCACGATCAATTCGGTGCTGCCAGGGATGCACCACACGCCGGGGATCGAGGAGATGCTGGGCCCCCGCGCCGCAGCCAACGGGCGATCCTATGACGAGGAAGTGGCCGCCTTCGTGAAGGCCGTGCGCATTCCCGCCGGTCGCTTTGGCGATGCCGAGGAGCTGGGCGCGCTGGTCGCCATGTTCTGCAGCGATCAGGCCAGTTTCGTCACCGGGCAATCGCTGGTGGTCGATGGCGGGATGGGCACTTCGATATTCTAGGCGGACCGGCTGTGCCGGCTAGCCGGCATTCGTGACCTGCAAGATCCCGCCAATCAGCGAGCCGAGCACGAAGATGTAGATCGGCGGCATCGAGATATAGAGCGGGATGAGCCGCTTCTCGGCCGCCTTGTGATAGCCCATCGCATAGAGCACCCGCATGAACGGCCAGATCGCGCCGATCCCGGCCGCCCACAACGGGCTGACGACATAGGCAAACAGCCATAGGCCGGGCAGGAACAGCGCCAGGTGCTCCAGCGTGTTCTGGTGCGCGCGGACATAGCGTTCATATTCGGGCGGCCCGCTGTGCGACGGTGGCTCGATCTTGAAGCGCCCGCGCGCCAGCCCCGCCATCAGCAGGGTGAAGTAATAGGCCAGCAGCGCCAGCGCGCTGACGATCACGACATAGCTGTAAGGATCGGTCATGGATCTGTGTGCCTTCCCCCAAGGAAGCGCCAAGGCTGGCTGACCCGGGGCAAGGCGGCAACTCGCACTTTTACGGCAAGGGCACTCCGCCCGCCCTATCTCAACCGCCAGTGTCGCTCTGATCCTGCCCGCCTAATCCTTGCGCCACCGGCAACAGCTGCGGCGGCAAGGATCACACGATGGGTATTCTGGACAAGTTTCGGCTCGATGGGCAGGTCGCGGTGGTTACCGGGGCGGGCAAGGGGATTGGCCGGGCGATCGCGATCGGGCTGGCCGAGGCCGGAGCCGATGTCGCAGTCGCCTCGCGCACTCAGGCCGATCTCGATGCCGTGGCCGATGAAATCCGCGCGCTGGGGCGGCGGGCGCTGCCGCTGGTGACCGATGCGACCGATGCCGCCGCGCTGGAGCGGCTGGCAGAGGAGACGGTCCGCCAACTCGGCAATCTGACGATCTGGGTCAACAACGCCGGCGGCATCCCCGATGGCACGCCGCGTTACCTGACCCGCACCCCGGAGGACAATTTCGACGCGCAGATCGCGCTCAACCTCAAAGGCGTCTGGCTCGGCTCAACCATCGCGGCGCGGGCGATGAGCGCTGACGGCGGGGCCATCATCAACATCTCCTC
>JAJTFU010000170.1 GCA_021299075.1 Novosphingobium sp.
TTAGTCCTCGCAGCCATGCCGATCGCGATCATGGGCAGCTGGTATGGCGATTGGCGCACCTGGCAATTCGACCTGGCCTTCGTCGTGCTGCTATGCCCAATGGTCATCTCGGCGGCGACGGCGATCACGCGCCAGACCTCGCTGGGCTGGCTCTCGGCGGCGATCTCGTTCCCGCTGTTCGCGGTCCACCTGCCGATCCTAGAGGCGGTGCGCGAACTGGGCGGCGGCAAGTGGGAGGCCATCCCTCTCGCCCTTGCGACCGCTCTCGCAATCGTGTGGTGGACAAACCGCCGCGATGCCCGCAAGGCGCTGGCAAAGACTTAGAGGAGACCCCGATGGAACCCGCCGTCCTGTTCGACCTTGACGATACCGGCATCGCCACGATCACACTCAACCGTCCCGACATGCGTAACCCCATCTCGGGCGACGAAGTAGTCAACGGTATTTGCGATACCCTGGCGGCAATGGAAGCCAATCCCAAGGTTCGCGTTGCGATCCTGACCGGGGCGGGCAAGGCCTTCTCCTCGGGCGGAGACATCAACGCGATGAAGCCGGGTGGCGGCGGGCTCAATGCCGGTCTCCCCGCCGGGACGCGCGGCAATTACAAGCGCGGCATCCAACGCATTCCGCTGGCCTTTGCCGCCCTCGAAGTACCAGTAATCGCCGCTGTCAACGGCCCGGCCATTGGCGCAGGGCTGGATCTGGCCTGCATGTGCGACCTGCGCATCGCCGGTGAAAGCGCCAAGTTCGCCGAGAGCTTCGTCAAACTGGGGATCATTCCCGGCGACGGCGGGGCCTGGCTGCTCCAGCGTGTCGTGGGCTTCTCCAAGGCCGCAGAAATGTCGCTGACCGGGGATATGCTTGACGCCGCCGAAGCGCTCGCTTGCGGACTTGTTTCGCGCGTAGTTCCGGATGCCGATCTGCTGACCGAGGCCCGCGCGCTCGCCGCCAAGATCGCCGCCAATCCGCCACACGCCGTGCGCATGACCAAGCGCCTGCTGTGGGAAGCGCGCCGGGCCGATCTCGCCACCGTGCTGGAGATGTCCGCGGCCATGCAGGCTGTCGCCCATGCCACCGGCGATCACGAGGAAGCAGTCAACGCTTTCCTCGAAAAGCGGAAACCCGTTTTCAAGGGCGACTGAATCACATCGATGTGATTTTCCACCTGTTGCATCACATTATGATGTGATAGGCGATTCTCATGTCTGCTGAACTCATCGATCGCGTCCGCCGTCTCGTCACCGATGGCGGCATGTCACGCGCCGGCCTTGCCCGCGCTGCCGGGCTTCATGCCAACACCCTGCGAGACTGCACGGAGAGCGACTGGAACCCCACCGCTGAAACGCTGCGCAAGCTCGAACGCTTCCTGTGGCCCGTAACGGCCGGATGTTCATCCTGGTCGATGACGAAGACCGCGAGAACGAGGGTGACCTGGTCATTCCAGCGCAGATGGCCACGCCCGATGCGATCAACTTCATGGCCATGCACGGCCGCGGGCTGGTTTGCCTGACGCTGACTCGCGAACGGACCGAGCAGCTTGGCCTTGAACTGATGAGCCGCAACAACGGCACACGGCATGAAACCGCCTTCACCGTCTCGATCGAGGCGCGCGAAGGAGTTACGACCGGAATCTCCGCCGGGGACCGCGCCCGGACCGTCGCTGTCGCGATCGACGCCAGCAAGGGCCGCCAGGATATCGTTACCCCGGGCCACGTCTTTCCGCTGATCGCGCGCGATGGCGGCGTCCTCGTGCGCGCCGGCCTTGCCCGCGCTGCCGGGCTTCATGCCAACACCCTGCGAGACTGCACGGAGAGCGACTGGAACCCCACCGCTGAAACGCTGCGCAAGCTCGAACGCTTCCTGTGGATGACCACCTGGTCGAGAAGCGCGCGGAACTGCGGTTCCAGAGCAAGTGGGGCGGCGAATGGTCCGCCTATACCTTCTTCAACAAGGCCACCGAGGACGAGACGATGGCCCTGGTCAAGGGCCACATCACTGCCGACAAGCCGACCCTGGTCCGCATGCACACGATGAGCATGTTCGTGGATGTGTTCGGCGAAACCAACGAGCGCTCGGGCCTGCTCTCACGCTCGATGGAGATCATCGCCGAGGAAGGCACCGGAGTGCTGGTGCTGATCAACAAGCGGATGCCGGGAATGGTCTCGCGCTTCATCGAGCTGCGCCAGCAGGGCAAGACCGCCGGCGCGCCCGAGGTTGAGCAGCTGCGCGACTATGGCGTCGGCGCCCAGATCCTGGCGGAACTGGGCGTGCATGACATGATCCTTCTCACCAATACTCACCACACCCTTGCCGGGCTCGATGGCTATGGTCTGTCGATCGTCGGGGAGCGGCCCATTACCGGAACGGCAGGCGAATAATGGCGAAATTTCTTATCGTTGAAGCGCGCTTTTACGATCACCTCAACGATCAGCTGATCGGCGGGGCCAAGGCAGCGCTGAAGGCTGCCGGACACCAGGCTGACGTCATCACCGTCCCCGGCGCGCTGGAAATCCCCGGCGCGATCAGTCTTGCGGACCAGGCCCAGCTCTATGACGGCTATGTCGCGATCGGCGTGGTGATCCGCGGGGAGACCTATCACTTTGAGATCGTCGCCGGCGAAAGCGCCCGCGGCATCATGGCGCTGACCATGGACGGGCTGGCCATCGGCAACGGTATCCTGACGGTCGAGAACGAGCAGCAGGCGCTAGTCCGCGCCGACCCGGCCCAGAAGGACAAGGGCGGCGAGGCCGCCAAGGCCGCCATTGCCTTGCTCGAGCTGCGCGAGAAGTTCGCGTGAGCCATCCAGCGATCGGCGGCCTGCCGCTGGTCCTGGGCGGCAATGTCTTCGGTTGGACGGCCGACCGCGACGCGAGCTTTGCCATCCTTGATGCCTTCCACGCCGCTGGCGGGCGGATGATCGACACGGCGGAGGCCTATTCGGTCTGGGTGCCGGGCCATAGGGGCGGCGAAAGCGAAGCGGTGATCGGCGAGTGGCTCAGCAGCCGCGGCCTGCGCGGCGAGATGCTGATTGCGACGAAGACCAACGTGATGGGCAAGCCCGGCGGGCTCAAGCCGGAAAAGCTGGCAAGCCACCTGGCCCGCTCGCTTGAGCGGTTGCAGACCGATTACGTTGATCTGTTCTATGCCCACCGTGACGATCCGGAAACCCCGCAAGACGAAGTGGCGCAGGGTTTTCAGGCCCTGCTCGACCAGGGCCTGATCCAAGAAGCCGGTGCCTCGAACTTCAGCGCCGAGCGGCTAGATAGCGCTATCGCGGCCGCAAGGCAGATTGGTGCGCGGCCCTATTCTGTGCTGCAGAACCAGCACAACCTGGTCCACCGCGAAAGCTTTGACCCGGCGCTTCAGGCGGTCTGCGCTCGCGAGGATGTTGCCTTCCTGCCGTTCTATGGCCTGGCCGCAGGATACCTGACCGGCAAGTATCGGCAGCCCGAGGACTTTGAAGCCAACCAACGTGGTCAGCGTTGCAAGGACTTCATTGGCAAGGGCGAGAAGATCCTGCCGGTGATGGATGCCATCGCGACTGAGACCGGAGCGAGCCTTGCTGAGATTGCCATTGCCTGGCTGCTCGCCCAGCCCGACGTGACCGCACCGATTGCGAGCGCGGTCAACCTCGATCAGCTCAATATGCTGCTGCGGGCAGTCGCCCTCAAGCTGAGCGGCGAACAGGTTGCGCGGCTGACTGCGGCTTACGACTGAGCCAACGGCGCGCAGCTGTCGGCGCGGCGGGCCTGGTCGATTTCGGCAAACAGCTCGGCGGTGGGCGCAAGTCGCCGGTCGAGGATGATGCCCTTGTCTGAAGGCGATTCCACGACCTGAACGCCTGCCGGAACCGGCTGACCCTTACGCGCCAGCACGAAGCGGATGCCCTGCGGATACTGCGTCGTATCCAGCGCGGCGATGTTGTCCGTATTGGCAGCGAAGGCCGAGAGCGAAACGTAGCCCTGGTTGGGCGACGGCGCCGCGCTGACCAGCAATGGCCCCTTGCTTAGATCGTAGACGCACGAGGCATAGGCCAGGTCCGGCGATGGCCGCACCACGCCGCGCGAATCCTTGGTGGTGCGAGGGCCGAAGCTGAACTGGTTGATCCGCGCGCCATCGCCGGAGATCCGGTTCATCGCCACGTTCATGATTGCATGCGGAACGGCCATAACGAGCCCGACATGGCCGACGATCGCCGCGCCGACGAACAGCGCCAGCAGCTTGAGCTTCCGGTTCATGCCGCGCCTCCGCAATCAAGCTTGGTCACCTTGGGCATCGGGATCGCGGCATAGTCCGCCTGCGCCTGCGGCGTTGGCTGATAGAGCCGCAGCGTGATGTCGTAATTGCCCGCCTTGCTGGTCGAGGCCCAGGGCTGACCGTCAGGCCGGATGGGAGAGAGAATGCCCGTCCACTCCGACTTGCCATCGGGCTGCGCCTCGGTCTGATCGAACGACAGGGCATCATCGTCGTTGAGTGGCAGGTAATTATCGGCGGCATAGACCGTGATCGACCACCACCGCGCCGGCAGTACCCCGCCCGTCACGCGGTAACGGCAGTCCTCGCGCAGCCGTGCGCCGCTATCGTCGGTGTTGCGGCTGAAGTAGATCGCCTGGCTTTTGTTGAGCGCCAGCAGGCCCGAAACGGCCACCCGCGCGCGGGTCCAGGGATCGGCATCGACCGAACCGGTCACCTTGCTGCCGCTCCATCCGGAATAGACTTCGCCCTGCACCATGCCGCGCTGCAAGGTGTACCAGCCTGAGGCCGCGCCGGCGACCAGGCCGGCAATCAGCACGCCGGTCGTGACAAGCTTACCCGACATCCATGAACTCCTTCAGGCCAAGCGGCTTGTAGGGCCCGATGATCAATTGCTCGAACACGCCCATGCCCTCGCCATAGCGCTCCGAGCGGACGCGTGAGACGAACTGGACGTGGTAATTGTCCATCGTGCGTGGATCGCACTGCGCCAGGCCAAAATCCTCCCGCTCCACCACCTGCTTGCCGTGGTAGAGGCCGTGGCCCCACTTGGGATGGGTATAGCCAAGCCCGCGCATCTGGAACCGGCCGAGCGGCTCGAAGGTGATGGTGTCAGGGCCGTCCGGGCTTTCGACCGTGATCGTCCCGCCATCGGGCCAGCGTGTTCCCGGCGTCAGCGGCGATGCCATCTGCGCAGCCGGTGTCTCGTAGTGCTCCTCTCCCCCGCTGCCATCCGGCGCGATCACGGCGCGGGTGTTCCAGGCGTGACCACCGGCATCGGCGTTGATGTGGAAGAAGACCGAGCGATCAGCGAAGTTGAGCGGGGTCCACTGCCAGAAAAAGCCGGGAATCACGCCGTGGCCGTGGGGCTGCTCGTCGCGCGAACCGACCGGGCGCACACCCCAGGAGCGATCGCGCGTGCCGGCGGTGCCGGGTGCGCAGTCCTCCCGCACGCCGTCGATCTCGATCCACCCGTCGTAATGGCCATTCTGGGTCAGCCGGGTGTAGTCCATGAAGGTGCGCGGGCCGATCCGGTGGATGAAGCGCGGTTCCTCGATTGGAAAGGCGCGACCTGTAAAGGTCAGGTCAGACTTCAGCCCCTCCCCGTCGACCACGACCCGCAGTTTTTGCAGCGGCTCGATGATTTCGATCCGGATCGGTCCGACCTGCAGGTCAAACCGTTCCATGTTGAGCTCACGGCTGGCGTGGACATTGTGCTGCACCCCGTCGCGGATCGCCGAGAAATGGGCGTCGGCGACGTTGAGGTGCGGGTAAACCCCCAGTGCCACGGCGAAAAAGCCCGAGCCATCGGGCGCATAGCCGTTGAAGAAATAGCGGTCGTAGAAATTGCGATCGGTCCCGGCATAGGCGACCGGTTCGGGCGTCTGGTGCAGCGGGAAATCGTCACCCTTGGTCAGGACCATCTAATCAGCCTTTCAGCTTGGCTATGCTGCCGTGCTGCAGCGCCAGGGCGCAGCCGCCGCGGGCCATCGAGAGGAAATTGGCATCGCCGCGCTCGGTGCGCTCGACATAGGCGGCGCTGAACACGGCGGTGGAGACGCCGTGGAGCGCGCCGATCACGTAATCGTCCCAGATCGCCTCACGGCTGAGCGGTACTCCGCGCGCGGTCATTTCGGCGCAATAGAGATCGAGCAGTTCGCCCTCATGGGCGCGGCGCAGTTCGTCGCCAATGCCGGTGCCGAGGAAATAGCCGATGTCGGTCATCGCATTGCCCAGCGCGACGGTCTGCCAATCAAGCACCGCGATCGGCTCAGATCCGCCCTTGATGTCGAA
>JAJTFU010000171.1 GCA_021299075.1 Novosphingobium sp.
CTGTTCTTTGCCGGCATTCCGCTGGGGATCGGCGGCGGGTTCCTGATTGCTGGCGCGCTTGGTCCGATGCTGGGCTGGCGCGGCACCTTTCTGCTGATGGGCGGGCTTGGGATCATCGCGCTGGCGGCGCTGGTCCGGCTGAAAGATGCCTCGCCCGATCTCTCGCACCGGCCGACCATGGCGGGCAACCTGGCGGCGCTGCTGGCCGTGTTCCGGGCCAAGCCGCGCGCGCTGTGGGCCTCGCTGGCAATCGTCGTCGCCCATTTCCACACTGCGACCAGCCCCTTCGTCCAGCTCTGGCTGACCAGCGAGAAGGGCTATGCACCGGGCGCGGCGGCGCAGCTTTACGGGCTGATGTTCGTCACCTTCGGCCTGCTCGGCACATTTGGCGCAGGCCTGCTGGGCGATTGGGCCAAGCGGCGGTTCGGGCTGGACCGCGCCGCGACCATGTTCGTGCTGCTGCTGCTGCTCGCGCCGCTGCTGGTGCTCTACCGGCTGACCCCCGGCGGAACGCCGCTGTTCCTGCTGGGCATGGCCGGGTCGATCCTGTTCATGACCGTGATCTACGGCCCGATCTTCGCGATCATCGAGGAACTGCTGCCGCCGCAGCTCAAGGCCACCTCGACCGGGCTCAACATGCTGGTGCTCAACATCCTGGCAATCGGCGGCGGGGCGCTGCTGATTGGGGTGGTCAGCGAACGCCTCGTGGCCGCTGGTTCGGCGCAGAGCTGGACCCTGCCGCTGCTCGGCGCCGATGGCCTCGCGCTGCTCGCGGTGGTGTTCATTTTCCTGGCCATGCGCAGCCCGCGGCAGATCGCCGACTGAACTGGCGGCCCGGCCTGATTTTCCTACATCGCCGCAGCCTGCTACCTTCGCAGCGGCTCTTTCTAATCGTTGATCCTGGGTGCTTGATGCGTCCGTTCATGCCTGCGGCAAGTGCAATTGTGGCCTGCGGATGTGTTTCATCAACTAAACCCCGGCGACTCGGCAAAGGCCCGTGTTGCTGCGGCGGCATTGTGGTGGCGGATGCAGTCTGCACGGCCGCCCGATGACCGCCAGTGCGGCAAAGTTTGCTATTTCGGGCCGGAAGGCGCATAGGGTCCGGGCTACGTCGCCTGCGACGGGACTTTCGGCAGTCGATGCCCCAACTCCCCTTACACGCCACATTGCCCCAGGCGCACGTTGTGCCTGGGTCCTGCAGGTTTCGTGAAAGGACCGCATCATGACTACTGGAACCGTAAAATTCTTCAATACCGACAAGGGCTTTGGCTTTATCGCGCCTGATGGCGGCGGCACGGACAGCTTTGTCCACATCACTGCCGTCCAGGCTGCGGGCATGTCGACGCTCGACAAGGACCAGCGGATCAACTTCGAACTGGAAACCGATCAGCGCGGCCGCACCTCGGCCGTGAACCTTTCGGCGGCCTGATCGGATGGCCAAAGAGGAGTTAATGACCCTCGACGGCCAGATCGATGATATCCTCCCTGACGGCCGGTTCGGTGTGGTGCTTGAAAACGGGCATCACATCGTGGCCTACACTTCAGGCAAGATGCGGAAGTTCCGCATCCGGTCGGTCGTCGGGGATCGGGTCAAGGTCGAAATGACGGCCTACGATCTCAGCAAGGGTCGGATCGTGTTTCGCGATCGCGGCCCGGGCTTCACCACAGGGGCACCACCGCGACGCCAGCAGCGCCGCTGAGGGGCAAATCCGAGGAGAATGCCGCATGTCCGCATCGACTCAATTCTATCTCGACCAGGCCGCGCTCTGCGGCCGTAACGCCCAGACGGCTACCGCTTGCCACACAAGGAAACCTTGCATGTCCAGAGACCTGATCCGCCCCTTCCTGATCAGCCGCGATGCCGAGGGCAACGTCCGCCTTTCGGTCCGCGACGTGCGCTACAACTCGCAAGGCTATCCCTTGGTCACCGCCGTGCTGCAGGACACCCTGTTTGAAACGGTTGCCGCTGCGCGCAGCTTTGCCCGTACCAATTTCAAGGCAGTGGCCGGCCAGTACGAACTGACCGCCTAGCCAGGCGCTAAAGCGGATTGCCGTCGCGGTCGCGATAGATCTCGCGGCGGCCGACATGGTTGGCCGGGCCGACGAAGCCGTCTGCCTCCATCCGCTCAACCCACTTGGCGGCCGTGTTGTAGCCAACGCCCAGCTGGCGTTGCAGCCATGAGGCCGAGGCCTTCTGGCTTTCGAGCACGATCTGGCAGGCCTGGCGGTACTTGCGCTCTTCGGGGCTGTCAGAGGCCGTGACGTCGAGATCGTCGAAGCCAAAGCCGCCATCTTCCGGCTCTTCAGTGACCGAATCGACATATTCCGGCTTGCCCTGGCTGCGCCAGAAATCGGCCAGCCGCTCCACTTCCTCGTCCGAAACGAAGGGTCCGTGCACGCGGCGGATCGGATCGGTGTTGGGCTTGTAGAGCATGTCGCCCTTGCCCAGCAGCTGCTCCGCGCCCTGCTCGCCCAGGATGGTGCGGCTGTCGATCCGGCTGGTCACGGCAAAGCTGATGCGGGTCGGCAGGTTGGCCTTGATGACGCCGGTAATGACGTCGACCGACGGCCGCTGCGTCGCCATGATCAGGTGGATGCCGGCCGCGCGGCTCTTCTGGCTGAGCCGCTGGATCAGCACTTCGACTTCCTTGCCAACGGTCACCATCAGGTCGGCCAGCTCGTCGACGATCACCACGATCTGCGGCAGCACCGGATAATCGAGCTGGTGCTCCTCATAGAGCTCCTCGCCGGTCTCGGGGTCGAAGCCGATCTGGATCCGCCGGCCGAGCGGCTTGCCCTTGGCAATCGCCGTCTTCACCTTGTCGTTGAAGCCGGCCAGGTTGCGGACCGAGATCTCGCTCATCATCCGGTAGCGGCGTTCCATTTCCTCGACCGCCCACTTGAGCGCGCGCACGGCCTTGGCCGGCTCGGTCACCACGGGCGAGAGGAGGTGCGGGATATCGTCGTAGGACTTCAGTTCCAGCACCTTGGGATCGACCAGGATCAGCCGGCACTGCGCCGGCGTCAGCCGGTAGAGCAGGGAGAGCAGGATCGTGTTGAGCCCGACCGACTTGCCCGAGCCGGTCGTCCCCGCGACCAGCAGGTGCGGCATGGTGGCAAGGTCTGCCACCACGGGTTCACCGGCGATGTCCTTGCCGAGGATGATCGGCAGCATGCCCTTGGAGCCGGCAAAAGCCTCGCTCGCGACCATTTCCTTGAAGCTGACCATCTGCCGGTCGGCATTGGGCAGTTCGATGCCCATGACCGTGCGGCCCGGGATCGAGGAAACGCGGGCAGAGATCGCGCTCATGTTGCGGGCGATGTCGTCGGCCAGGCCGATCACCCGGCTGGCCTTGATGCCCGGGGCAGGTTCCAGCTCATACATGGTGACGACCGGGCCGGTGCGGACTGCGGTAATCTCGCCCTTGACGTTGAAATCGTCGAGCACGGTTTCGAGCAGGCGGGCGTTGCGCTCCAGCGCCAGCTTGTCGATCTTCTGCTTCAAATGGGGCGGCGGATCGTTGAGCAGGTCGAGCGAGGGCAGCTCATAGCTGTCAAATAGGTCGCCCTGCTTGCCTGAAGTGGCAAGCTGCGCCGGCTTGGCCGGACGGGTCGGATCGGTGATCACCGGGGGCTTGCGCGTCTCATTCGCCGCGCTTGGCGTGGGGCGCGGCTCGCCCGCTGGCTTGCTGGCCGGCTTGACGCTGATCACGCCGCCCGGCTCGATCGAACGTTCGCGGCGCAGGAAGCCCGGCAGGGTCAGCAGGCTGCCCCAGTCGAGTGCAAAGACCCGCGCGGCCAGCAGCGATCCGCCGGCAAGACAGGCCACGCCCGCCCCCAGGATCGCCCAGAAGCGGCCACCTTCGGGCAGTAGGCCAGCCAGCGCCTCGATCGTGCGGGCACCCAGCAGGCCGGAAATCCCGCCCATGCCGGCCGGCAGCGAACCGCCCGGGCCGGTGAAGACCAGCGCCAGCACCGTGCCGAGCAGGGCCATGGCAAACAGCAGCACGCCGATCGGCCGCCACCAGGCGTGATCGGCATGAGGCAGGTCGGCATCTTCTTCCTCGACCAGGCGCCACAACTTACGCGCGCCGACATAAAGCAGCGGCAGGAACAGGACCGAGACTGGCCCGAACAGGAACAGCGCGCGCTCGGCCACCCAGGCGCCGGGCGTGCCCATCCAGTTGGCCGGCGGACCGCCGGCGGCGGTCGACCACGAAGGATCGGTCTGATGATAGCTGACCAGGGCGAGGGCCAGGAACACCATCCCGGCCAGCAGCAATCCGGCTCCGCCGATCTCGGCCGCGCGGCGCGCGGCGCGGCGCAGCGTGGCGCGCCAGTTGACCTGCGCGCCGCGGGTTCCCGCGCTGACTGCCCGTGTTGCCATGGATGCTTCCCTTCGTTCGGCGCGCATAATGCGCCTGCCGGTGACTCCCCGTCAAGAATCCTTGAAAATCTGGCGAGTCGCTTCAGCGCAAAAAGGCGTCGATACCTGCCCAGCGCGGCCATTTCAGGCGCCGCGCGGCGGCCGGATTCATGCCGCCCAGGGCAACGACTGGTACCGGAGACCGGGCGGCCAGCATCCGGAACTGCAGCGGGCCAAGCACCTTTCCGCCAGGATGGGACCGCGTCGGGAAGACCGGGGAGAGCAGCACCGCCGCGGCGCGGGTCACCCGCCGGAGCTCGCGCAGCGAGTGCGCGGTAGCCAGGGTGGCATTGGCATGCGCGCCGTAGGAGCCGTCCGCGCCCCATTGCCGGGCCTGGGCCGCGCTGCCGGACAGGACCACCGTCACCCCGCGCGCCTTCGCGATCCGCGCCAGCGCACCGAAACGGGCCCGCCGCTCATCATCCGGCAAATGATAGTGGCGGAACACGAAACCGCTGCCGCGCGGCAGGCGCATCAGCGCCCGCTCCAGCACGGCATCATTGCGCGCGTCGCTCAGCAGCCAGATTGCGGGGAGGGGCTTCTTTCGCGGCACGGCATCGCTATAGCACCGCTCCATGACCGATCCAGCCACTGCACTTGCCGATATCCAGGCCCGTATCGCACGCACCGCGCAGATCGCCGGGCGCAAGGCCGACGCGGTGACTCTGGTTGCCGTCAGCAAGACCCATCCCGCCGAGCGGATCACCCCGCTGATCGCCGCGGGCCAGCGTGTGTTTGGGGAGAACCGGGTGCAGGAGGCCGCCGAAAAGTGGCCCGCGCTGCGCGAGGCTCATCCCGACATCAAACTCCACCTCGTCGGCCAGCTGCAGTCGAACAAGGCCGAGGATGCCGTCGCGCTGTTCGACTGCATCCATTCGCTTGACCGAGCCTCACTGGTTTCTGCGCTGGGCAAGGCGATGGACAAGGCTGGCCGGCAGGTGCCTTGTTTCGTCCAGGTCAATATCGGCGCCGAAGAGCAAAAGGGCGGCTGCGCCATTGCCGATCTGCCCGCCCTGCTGGCCGAGGCGCGGTCGGCCCAGCTGCCGGTGATCGGCCTGATGTGCGTGCCGCCGCTGGGGATCGAGCCCGCTCCGTTCTTCGCCCTGCTCGACAAGCTGGCGACCGATCACGGTCTGGCCGGCCGATCGATGGGGATGAGCGACGATTTCGAAACTGCGATCATGCTAGGCGCAACGCACGTCCGCGTCGGTTCCGCCTTGTTCGGCGCACGCGGCTGACCTAGCCTGTCCGCCAAGGCGGCACAGTGACCGCCGCGGAGGATCATGGGCGAAGTCAGCAGCGAACATCTTGGCGACAGTTTCAGGGAATGGATTCCGGCCGGTTGGCCCGCGCGCAGCCTGGCCGAGTGCGAGGCGATCCTCTGTGCGCCGGGGGCAAGGTTCGAATACGAGACCATCGATATCCGCGGCGTGCCGACCCGGGTGTGGAAGAATGCACCGGAGAACCTGGCAGTCCTCGCCCGGATCGGCCGCAGCCACGGCGATGCGACCTTCCTGATCTATGAGGACGAGCGGGTTTCCTACGAAGCCTGGTTCCGCGCGGTCGCAGCCCTTGGCCGACACCTCCAGTCGCTGGGCGTGCAGAAGGGCGACCGCGTGGCGCCGGCCATGCGCAACCTGCCCGAATGGCCGGTGGTGTTCTTCGCCGCGGTCACCATCGGCGCGATCTGCGTGCCGCTCAACGCCTGGTGGACGGGATCGGAACTGGCCTATGGCCTGGCCCACTCGGGCGCCAAGGTGCTGGTCTGCGATGGCGAGCGGCTGGACCGGATCT
>JAJTFU010000172.1 GCA_021299075.1 Novosphingobium sp.
GGACCTGCATCGCCCGGTCGGCCGCCTCGCAGACCAGCCGGTTGGCGTAGTAATTGCACATCGAGATCTTGTCCGAGAGCTTGTGCTCGATCTCCTTGTGCTCGAGCTGGTCCATCTCCCAGGCGGTCTTGTAGATCAGCGTGCGCAGCATCTCGCACTGGGTGGCCAGCTCGACCAGCGGGAACTGGATCCCCTGGTTGCGCGCCAGGTCCTGGCCGAAAGGCTTGCGGTGGCGGGCATATTTGACCGATTCCTCGACGCAATAGGTCGCCGCGCCCAATGAGCTGGCGGCCTGGCGGATGCGGTTCTGATGGACGAAGCTCTGGGCAATCGAAAGGCCGCCATCGACCGGGCCAAGCACCGCGCTTTCCGGCACCCAGCAATTCTCGAAATGCATGCGCGGATGGTCGGTCGGCATGTTGAAGGTCCACATGTACTCATCGACCACCATGCCCGGCGTGCCCGCCGGCACCAGCAGGCAGGTGATGCCCTTGGCATCGCCATCCTTGCCCGAAGTGCGGCAGAAGGCGGCGCAGTGGGTCGCGACGTGCATGCCGGTGATCCACATCTTGCGCCCATCAATCCGCCAGCCCGGCACGCCATCGCGCGTCTCGCGCACGGCGCGGGTTTCCATGTGGGTCGCGTCCGAGCCATGGTCCGGTTCGGTCAGGCCGAAGGCAACGCGACGCTCGCGGGCAAAGCCGCCGAGGATGAATTCCTGCTGCTGCTCGGGCGTGCCGAAATGTTCGAACATGGCAACGAAGGGGAAGTTGCCGACGATCGAGTGCTCGTTCTGCAGGTCATTGTGCAGGCCCAGGCCCTTGGCGGCGAAGCGATCGCGGATCACGGCCATCCACAGGTTGGAGCCATCCTTGCCGCCGTATTTCTTCGGCGCGGAAAAGCGCCAGTGGCCGGCGGCATCGGCGCGGCGGGTCGCCTCGACGAGCAGCTTCTCCCACTCATGGCGCGGCAGGCCCTGGTTCTCGAAATCGGTCCGGGCATATTCGCGGCGGTGATCGAAGAAGCGGATGTTGTCATCCTGCTGCTCCAGCGGCTTGATCTCCGCTGCAATGAAGGCGTCAAGTTCAGCCAGATAGGCGACTAGGTCGGCGGGTAGCGCAAAGTCCATCAGGCGGTTCCTCTCTCAGTTTCATTGGCCCATTTCGACCGTGCTGCGGCCAGGGCGGGATATTTCGGCATGTCGGCGGTAAGCTTGGCGAGCGCCATGCGGCGCAGGCGGGCGAGCAGTCCGGGCGTGGCGAGATCGGCTTGGCCCGCCATGATCTCGGCCGTCAGCGCCGCGTCGGTCGCGACCGGGCGCTGCTCGATCTCGCGGGCAACGATGCCCAGCGCATTGCGCGCGACGGCCAGGTCAAACTTGCCGCGTCCGGAGACCAGCGGCTTGATGTCGCTGGCCAGCCATTCGGAAATGGCGGTCAGGATTTCCGCGCCGCTGGGCTCGCCAGTCCCGGGCTGCAGGGGTTCGGTTGCGGGCGGCAGCGGACGCTTCCGTTCTTCCTCGGGCGCGAGGTCCTCGAGCAATAGCAGCAGGTCCAGCTCCTGCTCGGCAGTCCGGCGGGCGACGACCACGCGCTCGACCGAGCGGTCATGCCCATCGCGCCAATAGCCGCCCATCTGCAGGCAACCCAATGCCCACCAGAAGGTGCGGTAGATAGTCCAGAAGCGGAAGCGGGCCGGATCAAATGTATCGCCGCCGGCCTCCTCATAGGCGCGGGCCAGCTCCTCGATCGAGGTCAGGCCGTAGCCGGGCCGGTCGGGGCGCGAGAAGCGCCAGACGGTCATGCAGCCAAAGGCCAGGTCCTCATGCCAGTCCCCCAGGTGCGCCAGCTCCCAGTCGAGCACGCCGGTCAGGCGGCCATGCTCGAACATCAGGTTGCCGAGGCGGAAATCGCCATGGACCAGCCGCGGCGCAACCGGGGGCGGCAGGTTCGCCTCCAGCCACTTGAGCGCGAGCGCGAGGATCGGCCGATCGCCGCCGTATTCGAGGAACCGGCGGCGCAGTTCGCCAAGTGCCTGGGCCGTGTCCATCAAAGGTGCGGGCAGGCCAGCAATGTCGGTCCGGTGGACGGTGACCAGTTCGCGGGCAATGTCGCGGATCGCGACCGCGGGATCGGCCTCGGCCAGGAAGGCATTGGGATCGGGCGAACCTGAGATCGCCCGCATGACATAGCCCGAACCGATGCCGTCGCCCGGCTCCAGTTCGACCAAGACTTCGGGCGTCATTACCCCGGCGGCGCGGGCGGCGCAGACCACCTGGACCTCACCGGCGTGGTCCATCGGCCGGCCGGCCATCATTTCGAGCGAAGGAGCGCGGCGCAGGACGCAGGTTTCGTTGCCGGCGCGGAACCGCCAGCTTTCCATGTTCGCCCCGCCGGAAAGCCGCTCGAGTCCCTCGGGCGCAGGCAGGCCAATGCGTGCCAGTGCGCCGCTCAGGCCCTGTGTCAGTTCATCCAGCCCCGTCATGCCCGCAAGGTGCCGAGGGCGTGGCGGCAAGGCAAGGGCAAATTTAATCGATCGCTTAAACTGATAGCAAAAGAAAAGGGCGCGAAGGTTACCCCTCGCGCCCCGATCTTTTGCCGTGCGGCGAAGATTACATCTTCTTGGCAGCGTCCGAAGCAGCAGCAGCAGCGTCCGAAGCAGCGGCAGTCGCGGCGTCCGAAGCAGCGGCAGCAGCGTCGGTGGCGGCTTCCGAAGCGGCACCAGCGGCGTCGGTGGCGGCAGCAGCGGCGTCCGAAGCAGCGGCGGTGGCAGCGTCCGAAGCGGCGGCAGCAGCGTCGTCAGCCTTTTCCTGCGAGCAAGCGGCGAGAGCGAGAGCGGCGCCAGCGGCGAGAATGATCTTGCGCATGAATGGTATTCCTTGAACAGGGAGTGGACCACGCGCGGTCGCCGGAATTACTCCGGGCAGCCGAACGGAAAGCCAACCTTATCGGTAGACTTCGCGGGGACAATTAGTACGCTTCGCGAAGCGATGCAAGAGATTGTCGCATCGGCTGGCCGAAGGCTGTGCATTTCCTGCGCTTTGCCGAGCTAGACGGACAATGTGGCAGGCTTGTGACCGGATCGAATCGCGCGCCGGGGATGGCTCGATTCGCGCGCTTACACCCTGCCCGCCGCGCTGCTAGGGTGCCCTGATGGAGCCCAAGCAGCATCTCTACCTGGTCGACGGATCGGCCTATATCTTCCGCGCCTATCACCGCCTGCCGCCGCTGACCAATCCGCAGGGCGTGCCGGTCGGCGCGGTCTATGGCTATACGACCATGCTGTGGAAGCTGGCCGATGATCTGCACAAGGCCGATGGCCCGACCCACCTGGCGGTGATCCTGGATGCCAGCGGCAAGAGCTTTCGCAACGAGATTTACGATCAGTACAAGGCCAACCGCCCGCCCCCGCCCGAGGACCTGAAGCCGCAGTTCCCGCTGATCCGCGATGCCACCCGTGCCTTCAGCCTGCCCTGCATCGAGGAACAGGGCCTGGAAGCGGACGACCTGATTGCCTCCTACGCCCGCGCCGCGACCAAGCGCGGCTGGGACGTGACCATCGTTTCCTCCGACAAGGACCTGATGCAGCTGGTCGGCAAATGCCGGGATGGCGAGAGCGGCGAAGCCTGCATCGACATGCTCGACACGATGAAGAACGTCCGCATCGGGATTCCGGAAGTGGAGGAAAAGTTCGGCGTGCCGCCCGAGCTGGTCGGCGATGTGCTGGCGCTGATGGGCGATGCGGTCGACAATGTCCCCGGTATTCGCGGGATCGGGCCGAAGACGGCGACCAAGCTGATCCAGGAACATGGCAGCCTCGAAGCTGCACTGGCTGCTGCGCCGGAAATGAAGCCTTCCAAGCTGCGCGACAGCCTGATCGAGCAGGCCGAGATGGCGCGGCTCAGCCGGGTGCTGGTGGCGCTCAAGGAAGACTACCCGCTGCCGGTGGCACTCGACGACTTCAAGCTCGACACGATCCCGCCCGATCCGCTCGCTGCATTCCTTGAGGAACACGGGTTCAACTCCCTGCTCAAGCGCCTCGGCGACGGGCGTGGTAGCCCGGAACGGCGGGTCGATCTCAATCCGGCCAAGGCCGTCACCGCCGCCGCCGCGCCGGTCGCCGGCAGCAACCGCCAGCCGCTGCCCGAGCTGCCGCCGATCGACCGCAGCAAATATGTCTGCGTGCAGGACGAGGCGACGCTGGCGACCTGGGTCGAGCGGGCCATGGCGGCGCGGGTGGTCGCCTTCGATACCGAAACCAGCGCGCTCGATGCGATCAGCGCTGACCTCACCGGGATCAGCCTGGCCCTGGGTCCAGGCGACGCCTGCTACATCCCGCTCGGCCATGGCGGGACCGACATGTTCGCCGAACGCCCGGCCCAGGTCGACAAGACCCGCGCGCTGGCCCTGCTCAAGCCGCTGCTCGAAAGCGAAGCGGTGCTGAAGATCGGGCAGAACGCCAAATACGATCTCAACATCCTCGCCCGGCACGGGATCCAGGTTGCCCCGATCGACGATACGATGGGGATTCGGCGGCGGCCACGGGATGGACGAGCTCTCCACGCGCCACCTTGGCCACACTTCGCTGGCCTTCAAGGAAATCTGCGGCACGGGCAAGAAAGCCATCCCCTTCGGCGAAGTCCCGCTCGACCGGGCGACCGAATATGCCGCCGAAGATGCCGAGGTAACCTGGCGGCTGCACCGCCTGCTGAAGCCGCGCCTTGCTGAAGAGGCCGGAACGCGGGTCTATGAGCGGGTCGATCGCCCGCTGGTGCCGGTCGTGGCGCAGATGGAACGCCACGGCATCCGGGTTGACCGCGACAAGCTGGCCGGCCTTTCCGCCACTTTCGCCGAGGAGATCGCCAAGCTGGAGGGCCAGATCCATGAACTGGCCGGCCAGCCCTTCACCATCGGCAGCCCCAAGCAACTGGGCGAGATCCTGTTCGACAAGCTGGGCTTCAAGGGCGGCAAGAAGGGCAAAACCGGGCAGTATTCGACCGACCAAGGCATCCTGGAGCGGCTCACGGGCGAAGGCGCCGTCATCGCTGACAAGGTGCTCGAATGGCGCCAGCTCTCGAAGCTGCGCTCCACCTATACCGAAGCCTTGCAGGCCGCGATCAATCCGGAGACGGGCCGGGTCCATACCAGCTACAGCCTGGTCGGCGCGCAGACCGGCCGGCTCTCCTCGACCGAGCCGAACCTCCAGAACATCCCGATCCGAACCGAACTGGGCCGCCAGATTCGCGATGCCTTCGTGGCCGAGCCGGGCAATGTCCTGCTCGCCGCCGACTACAGCCAGATCGAGCTGCGGCTTGCCGCGCACATGGCCGATGTGCCGGCGCTGAAGGAGGCCTTTGCCCAAGGCGAGGACATTCACGCCCGCACCGCGATGGAGATGTTCGGGCATGTTGACCGCGACACCCGCGGCCGGGCCAAGACGATCAACTTCGCGATCCTCTACGGCATCTCGCGCTGGGGCCTCGCCGGGCGGCTGGGCGTCTCCTCGGACGAGGCCCAGGCGATGATCGACCGCTATTTCGAGCGCTTCCCTGGCATCCGCCACTACATCCTCTCGACGCTCGAGAGCGTACGCACCAACGGCTATTCGGAGACGCTGTTCGGCCGCAAATGCTGGTTCCCGCGGATCAGCTCGAACAATCCGAACGAGCGCGCCGGCTCCGAACGCGCCGCGATCAACGCCCCGATCCAGGGCACCAGCGCCGATATCATCAAGCGCGCCATGGTGCGGATGATGCCCGCGCTGGAGGCAGCGGGCCTGGGCCATGTGCGGATGCTGCTGCAGGTCCACGACGAACTGGTGTTCGAACTGCCCGAGGCCGATGTCCCAGCCGCTAGCAAGGTGATCGAAGCGGTCATGGCTGGTGCGGCTGAACCGGCAGTTCCGCTATCCGTGCCGCTGGGCGTCGAGATCGGCACCGGCCTAAGCTGGGGCGCAGCGCACTGATCTTGTCTGCCTCACGGCAGGGGCACCACCAACCCGCTCCCCCACCCGGCCTCCCATAGGGTAACCTAGATTAGGGAGGCCGGGTGGGGGAGCGGGCTGGTGGTGCCCCATTTCAGCCGCGCTGAAACGGACTCAACGAGACAGCAGCCAGATCGCCAGGATCCCGGCGACAATCCGGTACCAGGCAAACGGCGCGAAACCGGCGCGGCTGACGAAGGCGACGAAGGCCTTGATCACGGCCAGGGCCACCACGAAGGAAATGGCGAAGCCGACCGCGATCTCGGTCCAACCGACCGGACCCATGCCGCTCGCCAGGCTGGCGCGGGCATCCCACAGCTCCAGCGTGGTCGCCCCCATCATCGTCGGGATCGCGAGGAAAAAGCTGAATTCGGCGGCCGTGCGGCGCTCGATCCCCATGGCCAGCGCCCCCATGATGGTCGCGCCCGAGCGGCTGACGCCCGGGATCATCGACAGGCACTGGATCAGACCCACGCCCAGCGCCTGCTTGGCAGGCAACTGCGCGACGCCGCTGGCCGGGCCGGGCTTGGCCACCTTCTCGATCGCCAGGATCGCGATCCCGCCGATCACCAGCGCCCAGGCCACCACCATCGGGCTGCCCAGCATGATGTCGATATAGTCCTTGAGCGCAAAGCCCAGCACCGCCGAGGGCAGGAAGCCGAGCAGGATATTGCGCACGAAAGCCACGCTTTCGGGCCGCCACTTGAGCAGTCCCATGCCGACCGCCCAGAAAGTCCGCCAATAGAGCACCACCACGGCGAGGATCGCGCCGAGCTGTATGACGACGTTGAACACCTTCCAGACCTCGGCATCGTAGCCGAAGATTTCGGCAGCGAGGATCAGGTGGCCGGTTGAGGAGACCGGAATGAATTCGGTCAGGCCTTCGACAATGCCGAGCAGGATGGCGGTAACGATCGTGTCCATGGGACGGGGTTCATGACGGACTGCGGAGGCAAGTCAAGGTGCAGCAACGGCCTTCCCCCTTGATGGGGGAAGGATATCGGCGCTTGTGACCCCGGACTGGGTCCGGGGGAACTAGCAGAGGTTGGATGGGGGTGAGCACGCGTCATGGCGCGACCTCACCCCATCCAGCTGCGACTAGGCGGCAAGCCGCCAAGTCTGCGCATCCTTCCCCCATCGAGGGGGAAGGAGCAGTTTTTTACCAGATCCGGACGCGCTGTTCCGGCGGCAGGTACATCTTGTCGCCCGGCTGGACGTTGAAGGCCTTGTACCATTCGTCGAAGTTCCGGACCACGCCGAGGATCCGGTACATGCCCGGCGAGTGCGGGCCGGTCTGCAGCTGGCGGCGCAGCGCGGCTTCGCGGAACTTGGTCCGCCAGACCTGCGCCCAGGCCATGAAAAAGCGCTGATCCCCGGTAAAGCCGTCGATCACCGGCGCTTCCTTGCCGCCGAGCGAGAGCTTGTAGGCACGGTAGGCGAGGCTGAGGCCGCCGACGTCGCCGATGTTCTCACCCAGCGCGAGCCGGCCATTGATGCAGGTCTTGCCATCGTCAAGCGGGCAGAGCTTGCTGTATTGATCGGCCAGCGCACCGGTCAGCTTCTCGAAATTGGCCTTGTCGGCCGGGGTCCACCAGTCGCGCAGGTTGCCATCGCCATCGGACTTGGAGCCCTGGTCATCGAACCCGTGGCCGATCTCATGCCCGATCACCGCGCCGATCGCGCCATAGTTGACCGCATCATCGGCCGAAAGCGCGAAGAACGGGGGCTGGAGAATGCCGGCCGGGAAGACGATCTCGTTACCGGTCGGGCTGTAATAGGCGTTCACGGTCTGCGGGGTCATGAACCATTCGGTCCGGTCAACCGGCTGGCCGAGCCGGCGGATCCGGTCCGCCTGGAACCAGCGCGCCGCCGCCTCGGCATTGGTAAAGGCGCTGGTCGGGGTGACGTCCAGCCCCTTGTAGTCCTTGAACTTGTCCGGGTGGCCGATCTTGAGCGAGAAGGCATCAAGCTTGGCCTTGGCCGCCACCTTGGTTTCTGGCCCCATCCAGGTCAGGTTTTCCAGGTTATAGGCCATGGCCGTGCGCA
>JAJTFU010000173.1 GCA_021299075.1 Novosphingobium sp.
CGGGCCCGATGGGAAGGTGATCGTCTCGGCCCGGACGACCTGGGCGATGATCGACAAGGCCAGCGGCCGGCTGGCGCGGGTGCGAGACGAGATCACGGCGCCGTTCCGGCCCTTTGCGGAGGAAACTGCATGAGCGGGATCGAACTGCGGCCAGTGGGCTGGGTGCGCGGCGGCCGCGTTGCAGCGGAGGACGACGCCTGGGATGCGGAGACCGCCGCGATCGAACTCGACACTGCCTGGCTAACTGCGGAGGCTCTCCAGGGGGTGGAAGCGTTCAGCCATGCCGAAATCGTGTTCCAGTTCGACCAGCTGCCCGAGACCGAAGTGGTGCTGACAGCGCGCCACCCGCGCGGCAATCCGGACTGGCCGAAGGTCGGCGTCTTCGCCCAGCGCGGGCGCAACCGGCCCAACCGGCTGGGGGTGAGCGTCTGCCGGATCCTAGGCGTTGATGGCACCAGCCTGCTGGTCGGCGGGCTCGATGCGATCGATGGCACGCCGGTGCTCGACATCAAGCCGGTCATGGCCGAATTCCAACCGCGCGGCGAGGTCCGCCAGCCGGACTGGTCGCGCGAACTGATGGCCGATTACTGGTGAGTTAGCCCAGAAAGTCCGCGACCGGGGTGTAGGCGTAGCCCAGCTCGGTCGCCACGGCCTCGTAAGTCACCTTGCCGGCATGGACGTTGAGGCCGTTCGCCAGGTGCTGATTGGCTTTCAGTGCCGCCTGCCAGCCCAGGTCGGCGATCCGCAAGGCATGGGGCAGGGTCACGTTGTTGAGCGCATAGGTGCTGGTCCGCGCCACGGCGCCGGGCATGTTGGCGACGCAGTAATGGACGATGCCATCAACCACATAGGTCGGTTCGGCATGGGTCGTCGCGTGGCTGGTCTCGAAGCAGCCGCCCTGGTCGATCGCGACGTCGACCAGCACTGCGCCGGGCTTCATCGTCTTCAGCATCGCGCGGGTGACCAGCTTGGGCGCTGCTGCACCGGGGACCAGCACTGCGCCGATCACCAGTTCGGCCTCCTGGACCATCTGCTGGACCACGGCGAGGTTCGAGAAGCGGGTCTTGGCGCGACCTTCGAAATGGTTGTCGAGCCGTTCGAGCACTTCGGCATCGCGATCCAGGATGGTCACGTCGGCGCCCATCCCGACCGCCATCTGCGCCGCATGGAAGCCGACCACGCCGCCACCAATCACCAGCACCTTGCCGGGCAGCACGCCCGGTACATGCGGCCCGCGACCTGGCTCATCGGCTTGAGCAGCGGCAGCGTATTGCCCGGCCCGGTGACCGTTTCATAGGCAATCGCGGTGACGCCGGATTTGACCAGATCGGCGGTCTGCTCCGGGTCCGGAGCGAGGTGCAGGTAGGTGTAGAGGATCTGCCCTTCGCGCAGCATGGCGCGCTCGCCCGCCTGCGGTTCCTTGACCTTCACGATCATTTCGCAGCCGTCGAACACGGTCGTGGCATCCGGCTTGATCGTCGCACCGGCCGCAGCATAGGCCGCATCGTCGGCGCCGATGCCCAGGCCTGCGCCGCTTTCGACCCACACTTCATGGTCGTGCGTCACCAGTTCACGCACCGATTCCGGGGTCAGCCCGACGCGGTATTCGTGGTTCTTGATTTCCTTGACGGTGCCGACGCGCATGATGGCTCTCCCAGGCCGTGGTTCGCTTTGCAGGATAGCGCGCCGGGCCCGGAAAAGGCGCCCAATCTTGTGGCTTGCATTGCGCCGAAGCGGGAGTATTTCCCGTCATAGCTGGCGATATCGAAAGAATTTCCCATGGATCGCGCCGATGCCGCATTGATCGAAGCGCTCCAGCGCGATTCCTCACGCTCGCTGGCGGACCTGGCCGAGGCGACCGGCATGTCGTCTTCAGCCTGCCACCGGCGGGTCCGGGCGCTCGAGGCGGCAGGGATCATTACCGGCTATACCGCCCAGATCGACGCCGCGCGGATCGGCCTCAAGGCCACGGCCTTTGTCGAGATCACGCTGACCAGCCAGAGCCGCGAGGCGATGGACCGGTTCGAGGCGGCGGTGCAGGATTACGACGAGATCCTCGATTGCCACCTGATGAGCGGCGGGGCCGACTATCTGCTGCGTGTCGCCGCCAGCGATCTGGAGCATTATGACCGGATCCACCGCGATTGCCTGTCGCGGCTGCCGGGGGTTTCGGCCATGCGCTCGGCCTTTGCGATCCGGCGGATCAAGCGCTGGCAGGGTTACCCGGTGCCGCGCGGGTAAGGCGTTGCTTTCGCTCGATCCCGGACTAAACTGCGGGCAATGAGCGAGCGCAAGCTGAGGGTCTGGCAGCAAGCCGGGCTGATCGACGCCGAAACGGCGCAGGCGATCCGCGTCTGGGAGGCGGAGAACGGCCGCCCGCTGGTGCTGTGGGCGGTGATCGGGATCGCCGTTCTTTCGATCGCGCTTGGCCTGATTTCGGTCGTCGCCGCCAACTGGGAGGATATCCCGGTGCTGGTCCGGCTCGGCGTGCACTTTGCCATCTTGGCCGGTGCCGCGCTGGCGCTGTGGCGGCTGGGGCATGATCGCGAGCGGCCGTGGCGCGAGGAGGCGCTGCTGTTTGTCTTTGGCGCGCTGGGCCTCACCTTCTTCGGCCACCTCGGCCAGGCCTATCAGACCACCTCGCCGCTGTGGCAGCCGCTGGGCGCCTGGCTGGTGCTGTTCGGGCCGCTGTTCCTGCTGCGCGGCAAGGGCGCGCCGACTGCGCTGGCGCTGATCGGCGTGCTGGTTTTTGCCGTGTGGGACTATGCCGTCTGGAGCCGGTCCGGGCCGATGGAAGTGCTACGCTTCGCCGTGCCGACCGCGCTGCCGCTGGCCTTTGCGCCGATCGGTGCGGTGCTGCGCTATCGCGAAGGACGGACCTGGTTCTGGCAGCGGCTGGAGGAACTGGGCTTTGCCTATGGGCTGGGCGGGGCCAGCCTGCTGGCGATCATTGCCGGGTTTGAACGGTTCAGCCGCGGCGGTGACAGCGCGCAGATGTTGCAGGTGATCCTGATCTGGGCCCTGGCCGGCCTGGTGGCCGCCGCGCTGACCTGGCGCGCGCGGCCCGATCCCTCGGGCCAGGCTGCTGCCACGGTGCTGGCGGGGGCGGCTGGGATCCTGCTGCTGACCTGGCCGCTGTCGGGCAATCAGGTGATCGCCGCGCTGCTGTTCATGGCGCTGTGGGCCCTGGTCGGCTGGATGGCCTTGAAGGGTCAGTGGCGCGGCGTGTTCCAACTGGCGGTCGCCGTGCTGGCGCTGCGGCTGATCGTGCTGAGTTTCGAGCTGGAGGATGACCTCCTCACCAGCGGCTTTGGCCTGATCGCGGCAGGGCTGCTGATCCTGGGGATCGCCTGGGGCGCGCGCTGGGTCGCGCGGACCTATGCCCCGCCCAAGGCGGAGGACGCGCCATGAACCGCGCGCTGCTACATATCGCCGCGCTGGCCCTGCCGCTGCTGGGGCTTGGCGCAAGCTGGCTGACGACCGACCGCGCCAGCCGCCAGGGGCAGGAGTGGGAAGTGCCGGTCCAGGGTTATGACCCGCGTGATTTCCTGCAGGGTCATTACGTGATGTTTCAGTATGATTGGCCCGGGCTGGATGAAGGACAGTTGGGCAATGTGACCCTTTGTCTCCAAGGGACCGCGCCCAAGATCGACAAGGTCTTTCGCGTTAGTGATGACGGCAGCGGGAAACCTTGCGCCAATTATGTCGCTGCAGTTGCGCCGGTGCGTGGCTTCCCCAACGGTTCGACAGGTGGCCGACTCTACACTTCGCAAGATTTGGCCCTGCGGATGCAGCAACAACTTGCCGATCCCAAGCTGCAGGGCGTGCTGCGCTTTCGCCTGCGACCGAATGGGAAGATCGTGCCGCTCGGGCTGACCTTCCGCCCGCGCCCGGCGGAGCCGGCGCAGCCTTGATCGAAGCAGTCCTGCCGCAGGTCCGCCACTGGCTGGCGGGGCGGGCGAATACCTTCACCTTGATCGGCGTGGCCGGGGCGCAAGGTTCGGGCAAGTCGACGCTGGTGCGCGATCTGGCGGTGCGGCTCGGGGCGGAGGGGCTGCGCGTGGCGACGCTTTCGCTCGACGATCTCTATCTGACCAAGGCTGAGCGGCAGACGCTGGCGCGGGATATCCACCCCCTCTTCGCGACGCGGGGCGTACCTGGCACCCACGATGTCCCGCTGGGCCTCGGCACGATTGCAGCGTTGGCCAGGGGCCAGGTTGTGCCCCTGCCGCGTTTCGACAAGGGCCAGGATGATCGCGCGCCGCGGGGCGATTGGCCGGTTGCCCCGGCCGACACACAGGTCCTGCTGCTCGAAGGCTGGTGCCTTGGCGCTGCGCCGCAGCCGGAGGCCGAGCTGGTGCGGCCGGTCAATATGCTGGAAGCGGCGGAAGATCCGGACGGGACCTGGCGCCGCACCGTCAATGCGGCGCTGGCGCAGGACTATCCGGCGCTGTGGGAGCGCATCGACCACATGGTCTTCCTCGCTGCACCGGACTGGCCGGTCGTGGCCGAATGGCGCGAGCAGCAGGAGGCCGAATTGCGCCAGCACGCTCCCGGCGCCATGAGCCCGGAACAGGTCACCCGCTTCATCCAGCACTATGAGCGGCTGACGCACTGGATGCTGACCGAGCTGCCGGAGCGGGCCGGCCTGACCCTGCGCCTCGATCGTCAGCGGCGCGTGGTCTAGAGCGCCTGCCCCGCCGCCCAGGCGCTGGCCCAGGCCCACTGGAAGTTGTAACCGCCGAGCCAGCCGGTGACATCGACCGCCTCGCCGATCGCATAGAGGCCCGGCATCTTCTTGGCCTCCATGGTCTGGCTGGAAAGTTCCGCCGTGCTGACCCCGCCGGCAGTCACTTCGGCCTTGGCATAGCCCTCGCTGCCATTGGGCGCGAAATGCCAGTCATGCAGCCGTGCTTCGGCCGCCCGCAGCACCTTGTCGGACTGGTTGCCGAGTTCGCCCACCACGCCAAGCCGCTCGGCCAGAGTCGTCGCCAGCCGCTCGGGCAAGGGCAGCACCCGGCGCAAGGGCGCGCGCGGCTGGGCGCGCTTGGCTTCCAGCAGCCAGCCATGCGGCTGATCGGGCAGATAGTCGATCCGCACATCCTCGCCGCGCTGCCAGTAAGAGCTGACCTGCAGGATCGCCGGCCCGCTGAGACCGCGATGGGTGAACAGCGCCGCCTCGCGGAACGCCGTCTTGCCGCAGCGCGCCACCACGTCGGTCGCAACGCCCGACAGCTCGGTGAACAGCGCATCCTCGCCGCTCAGCGTCAGCGGCACCAGCGCCGGACGCGGCTGGACCACCTTGAGCCCGAATTGGCGGGCGAGCTCATAGGCAAAGGAGGTGGCCCCCAGCTTGGGGATCGAAGGCCCGCCGGTGGCGATCACCAGTGCGGGCGCGCTGGCCCCGCCGACATGGAACTCTCGACCGCGCCGGTTTCGGTGCCGAGCCGGATCGTGACATCGCCCTTTGCGGACTCCTCCAGCAGCATCGCCACGATCTGCTTGGCCGAGCCATCGCAGAACAACTGTCCCAACGTCTTCTCGTGCCAGGCGATGCCGTAGCTATCGACCAACTTGATGAAGTCCGCCGGGGTGTAGCGCGCCAGGGCCGACTTGGCGAAGTGCGGGTTGGCGGACAGGTAACGGTCGGGCGCGGTGTAGATATTTGTGAAATTGCACCGCCCGCCGCCCGAGATCAGGATCTTGCGGCCGACCTCGGCATTGTGATCGAGCAGCAGCACCCGCTTGCCGCGCTGGCCGGCGGTGGCGGCGCAGAAAAGCCCGGCCGCGCCGGCACCGAGGACGATGGCGTCGTATTCACTCAAGCCGCGGCGACCAGCTTGGCTGCCAGCGCCTCGGCCACTTTGATCCCGTCGACAGCGGCAGAAAGGATGCCGCCGGCATAGCCCGCGCCTTCGCCGGCCGGGTAAAGCCCCTGGGTGTTGATCGACTGCAGGTCGGCCCCGCGGCGGATGCGGATCGGGCTGGAGGTTCGGGTCTCGACCCCCGTCATCACCGCATCGGGATGATCGTATCCCGGCACCTGCCGCCCGAACACCGGAAGCGCCTCGCGCAGCGCCTCGATCACGAAAGCGGGGAGGACTTCGGCCAGATCGGTCGGCTTGACGCCCGGCTTGTAGCTGGGCTGGACCACGCCGAAGCTGGTCGAAGGACGTGCCGCCAGCAGGTCTTCCACGCGCTGTCCCGGTGCGTGATAGTTGGAGCCGCCCGCCACGAAGGCGGCCTCCTCCAGTTGCCGCTGCAACCGCACCCCGGCCAGCGGATCGCCGGGGAAGTCACGCTCCGGATTGATGTCGACCACCAGCCCCGAATTGGCGTTGAACTCGGCGCGCGAATACTGGCTCATCCCGTTGGTGACGACGCGGCCTTCTTCGCTCGTCGCCGCAACCACGCGCCCGCCGGGGCACATGCAGAACGAATAGACCGCGCGGCCATTGCTGGCCTGGTGCGAGATGGCATAGGCCGCCGCGCCCAGGATCGGGTTGCCGGCATTGGGGCCGAACCGGGCCTTGTCGATCCAGCTTTGCGGGTGCTCGATCCGCACGCCGATCGCGAAAGGCTTGGCTTCGACATAGACGCCGCGCTCGTGGAGCTTGAAGAAGGTGTCACGGGCCGAATGGCCAACGGCGAGGATCACGTGTTCGGCCGGCAGGAATTCCCCGGTCGAAAGGGTCAGCCCTTTGAGCTGCCCGTCCTCAACCGCGAAATCCTCGACCCGCGTGCCGAAACGGTATTCGCCGCCCAGGCTCTCGATCGTCTCGCGGATGCTCATCACCATGGTGACAAGCCGGAAGGTGCCGACGTGGGGGTGGGCCTCGGTCAGGATGTCCTCGGGCGCCCCGGCCTTGACGAATTCGGTCAGCACCTTGCGGCCCAGGTGGCGCGGGTCCTTGATCCGCGAATAGAGCTTGCCGTCCGAGAAGGTCCCGGCCCCGCCTTCGCCGAACTGGGCGTTGGATTCGGTTTCCAGCACGGCCCGGCGCCACAGGCCCCAGGTGTCCTTGGTCCGCTCGCGCACGGCCTTGCCGCGCTCGATGATGATCGGTTTGAGGCCCATCTGCGCCAGGATCAGCGCTGCCATCAGCCCGCAGGGGCCAGCGCCGATCACCACCGGCCGCGGGCCGCTCCAGCCTTCCGGCGCCATGACCGGGAACTTGTAGGACAGGTCCGGCGTCGGCTTCACATGCGGATCGCCGTGGTGCCGCTCCAGCACCTTGGCTTCATCGCGGACCACGGCATCGATCGTGTAGATCAGCTTGATCGCGGTCTTCTTGCGGGCATCGTTGCCGCGCCGGAATACGCTGAAACGGACCAGGTCTTCCGGCGGAATGCCCAGCCTGGCCAGCACCGCCGCTTCCAGCGCGGGGGCTTCATGGTCAAGCGGCAGGGCCAGGTCGGTCAGGCGGATCATCGGCCGCCTTTCGCCGGATGTGGCGGCGAAGGCAAGCACCGGCTCATGTTGCGGCTACCCCGCGTGACCATCGCGAAAAGGCGCTGAGGCAGGAGAAGCCGAGCCGCCCGGCGATCTCGGTCTTGCTGTAACCAGCCGCGACCATCGGCCCCAGCGCCTCGCGCCGGGCCTGCTGGACCAGCGCGGTAAAGCTGGTGCCGTCGCGCGCCAGCCGGCGGTGCAGGGTGCGGCGATCGATGCCAAGCCGCTGGGCGATCCGGTCGGCCCGGCAATCGCCGCGGCTCAGTGCCGCGCGGATCAGGGTGAGCACCCGGTCAGCCTCGCGCGCGGCGGGGCCAGGGCCGGCCTGCCCGAGCAAACGTTCGACCATCGCTGCCGCCCCCGGATCGGCGCCTTCAATCGGCTGGCGCAGCTCGGCGCTGGTCACGACCAATCCTGTCTGTTCCTGACCGAACATCGGTACCCGGCCAAAGCAGGCCAGGTGGCGGGTCAGGCTGGCCGGGCGGGGGTGGATGAACAGCACCATTTCCGGCTGCCAGTCCCGCCCGATGAATTCGCGCAGCAGCCCGGTAAGCGAGGCCAGCGTCAGCTCGCTCGCCTCGCGATTGGCCGGGGCCAGTGCAGGGTCAATCTCCAGCCGCAGCAGCGCGATCTCGCCATCGTCCTCGATCGTCAGACCCAGCCCCTCGATCTGGGCCCAGCTGAACTTGGCCAGGGCGGCGATGGCCTGGCCGACGGTGGGCTGTTCGCGCAGCAGCAAGCGCAGCGGGCCCATGACCGAGGGGCGCCGGACCAGCGCCATCCGCAAGCCCAGATCGTCGATCCCGGCCTGGCGGGCGGTCATTTCGAGCAAGCTGGCCACCTGCTCGGACGATATCCGCAGATCACGCTCGCTCAGCGCCCGCTCCGGAATCCCGGCGGCGCGGAGCAGGGATGCCGGAACCAGCCCGCGTTCACGCGCGACCACGTCCAGCCCTTCGAGTACGGCGCTGCGGGCCAGCAGGGTCATCGGGCGGAATCCATGTCCCCAAAAGTCAAGTAACTGTCCCGGTATGTCAAGCAAGCCTGCGTGGCCGCGCTAGCTTGCGGGCAACAAGACAGCAAAGATCGGGAGAGACCAAGATGGCCGAACTGCTTCAGACCCGCGACTACGCCCAGTTCCGCGTCGTGCCGCGCACCCCGGTGATCGGCGGCTGGATCGAAGGCTGCAATCTGGCTGAGCTCGACGATGCGGGCCTGGCTGACCTGCGCGAGGCGCTGTGGACCTATGGCGTGCTGTTCGGGCGCGGCCAGCACTTGTCGTTCGACGCGATGAAGCGCGTTGCCCTGGCCTTTGGCGACAGACTTGAAAAGCACACCTTCGCGCCGACCAAGGCCGATGAAGGTCACCCCGAAGTGGTGGTGATCCAGCGCCTGCAGACCGAGAACGCCAAGTCCACGACCGACCTGTGGCACCATGATGTGACCGCCCGCAAGCACCCCAACATCATGTCGATCCTTCAGGCCGAGCAGGTCCCGTTCGGGGCCGACACCATGTGGGCCAGCATGAGCGCGGCCTATGAACGGCTGCCCGAGGCGCTGAAGGCACTGTTCTCAGGGATCCAAGTCGAGCACGATTCGGTCTACCTGATGCTCCGCCACGATTTCGGCGATGCGGCCATCATCGAGCGGATCATGGCTGCACGCGAACATGCGGTGCACCCCGCGGTGATCCGGCATCATTCCACCGGCAAGCCCTGCCTGTTCGTAGGCAATGCCTATGTCCAGCGGGTCCACGGTTATGAGACCGAACTGTCCGAACCGCTGATCAAGATCGCGGGCGAGATGTCGAAAATCCCCGAGATCCAGGTCCGCCACCAGTGGGAGCCTGGCGACGTGGCGCTGTGGGACAATTTCGGCACTACCCATTACGGCGTCTCGGCCGATATCGGCACCCAGCTGCGGCGGCTGCACCGGGTGGCCAGCTGGTCTGAAAAGGTCGCGCCCGAACCCTACATGGCACTGGCCGCCGAATGAAGATCGACGGCGCCTGCCTGTGCGGCAGCATCCAGTACGAAGCGGTGATCGATCCGGCGGCGATCCTGGTTTGCCACTGCACCGATTGCCAGATCAACGGCGGCGGGGCGTTCCGGTGGGGCACGCTGGTGCCGCGCGATGACTTCACGCTGCTGGCCGGCACGCTGAAGTTCTATCGCAAGACTGCCGCGAGCGGGCGCGAACGGGCGGTGGCCTTTTGCGGGGACTGCGGCACTTCGCTTTATGGCACGCAGGCCGATACGGCAGAGACCTATTCGCTGCGGATCGGTACCGCCCGCCAGGCCCGTTCACTCCGGCCCAGCCTGCAGATCTGGCATGGCTCGGCCTATGACTGGACCGACCAGCTCGACGAAGTGCCGGCGCTGGACACCCAGCCTTGAG
>JAJTFU010000174.1 GCA_021299075.1 Novosphingobium sp.
TATAGGCGATGATGTCCGAGACGATCCGCATGCTCGGCTCGGGCGGGTAGATATAGGTATTGCGGACCATGAACTCCTTGAGGATGTCGTTCTGGATGGTCCCGTCGAGCAGGTTGCGGGCAACCCCCTGCTCTTCCCCGGCAACGATGAAGAAGGCCAGGATCGGGATCACCGCGCCGTTCATGGTCATCGAGACCGACATCTGATCGAGCGGGATGCCGTCGAACAGAATCTTCATGTCCTCGACGCTGTCGATCGCCACGCCGGCCTTGCCGACATCGCCGACCACGCGCGGGTGATCAGAGTCATAGCCGCGGTGCGTCGCAAGGTCGAAGGCGACCGACAGACCCTTTTGCCCGGCGGCCAGGTTCCGGCGGTAGAAGGCGTTCGATTCCTCGGCGGTCGAGAAGCCCGCATACTGGCGGATCGTCCAGGGCCGGCCGGCATACATCGAGGCGCGTACGCCGCGGGTGAACGGGGCAAAGCCGGGCAGGCCCGGATCGCCAGCGTCCTCAGCCGTGTACAGCGGCTTGATCGCAAAGCCCTCGGGCGTGTTCCAGGTAAGGTCCTTGCCCTTCACTTCCTTGGCCGCTGCGGCCTGCCATTCGGTAACGGTCGGTTTCGTCATTGGTACACCATTCAGGCCGCGGCGCTGGGCCGGGCGGAAACGCGCGCATGCCAGGCGCGCAGGGAGGGAAGATCCTCAGGGATCGGAATGCCGATAAAGCCGGCGAAGTCTATCGTCGTCAGCAACAGGATATCGGCGATCGTGCAGTGATCGGCGGCGAGGAATTCGCGGCCCGCCAGCGAGGCATCGAAGAAGCGCATGGCATCGTCGACGCGCGGGCGGTTCGCCTCGCCCCATTCGGCATTGCGGCCGGGCAGGGGCGCGGTGAAGGCATGGGTGTGGACCCAGACCGCGCTGACCGGAGTGCCCAGCACCTGCTCGGCGCGGCGGCTCCACATTTCGACCTGGGCCTGTTCCAGCGCCCCGGTGCCGAACAGCGGCGGCTCCGGATGCAGCGCTTCCAGATAACGGCAGATCGCAACGCTTTCGGCGATCACGGTGCCGTCATCGAGTTGCAGTGCGGGGATCTGGCCGCGCGGGTTGATGGCCAGGAATTCTTCGGACTTGTGCTCCCGAGCCGGAATCGAGAGATCGCGCATGGGCAGCGCGATCCCCTTCTCCGCCGCAAAGATGCGGACCCGGCGCGGGTTGGGCGCCGGGTTCGGGCTGTTGAAGAACAGCATCAGCGGCCCTTGAACTCAGCCTTGCGCTTCTGTAGGAAGGCCAGGCCGCCCTCGCGCGCGTCCTCGCTGGCGCCAGCAATGCGCTGGCCTTCGGCTTCGGCCAGCAGCACCTGCGACAGGGTGCCGTCGAGCGCGGTGGCAATGTTGGCCTTCATGGTCGCATAGGACACGGTCGGCCCTTCGGACAGGCGGGTGGCCAGCGCCATCGCCTCATCCATCAGCACGGCATCGTCGACCGCCTTGTAGATCAGGCCCCAGTCCTCAGCCTGCTCAGCGCTGATCTTTTCACCAAGCATCATCATGCGGGTGGCACGGGCGCGGCCGATGGCGCGGGCCAGCAGCCAGGTGCTGCCGCCGTCCGGCACCAGGCCGATGTTGACGAAGGCCTGGAGGAAGTAGGCGCTCTTACCCGCCAGCACGAAATCGCCGGCCAGCGCGATCGAGCAGCCGACACCAGCCGCTGCCCCGTTCACCGCCGTGATCACCGGCACCGGCGCACGCAGGATCTGCGTGACCAGCGGGTTGTAGTGGTTCTGCAGCGCGCGATGGCTGCCGCCCTTCTGCTGCAGCGCGCTCGCCTCGCCGCGGGCCGCCAGGTCGGCGCCCGAGCAGAAGCCCTTGCCCGCCCCGGTGATCACCACGGCGCGCGCATCGCCCAGGTCATAGAACGCTGCGCTCAACTCATCCGCCAGCGGGATCGAGGCGGCGTTGAGCCGGTCGGGCCGGTTTAAAGTGATCTTGAGCACATTGCCCACGCGCTCGGTCAGGATCGTTTCGTAGTCTGCCATGTCTCTCTCCAATTATCTGTCGCCGAGGGCCGGTCAGTTCGACCAGTGTGTATCTTCGTTTGGCGTTTCCATGATTTCGGTCAGCACCCCGCCCATGTCCTTGGGGTGGATGAAGAAGATCAGCGTACCGTGGGCACCGATGCGCGGCTCGCCCAGCACGCGCTTGCCCATGGCCTCGAACTCAGCCTTGGCGGCGTGGATATCGGGCACTTCGTAGCAGACGTGGTGCTGGCCACCGGCCGGGTTCTTGTCGAGGAAGCTCTGGATAGAGGTATTGCCCGGCAGCGGCTCAATCAGTTCGATCTGCGTGCCGTTGAGCGCGCCATCCGCGCCCGGCGTATCGACGAAGCAGACCTTCACGCCCTGCGATTCCAGGTCAAACGGCTCATGAATCTTCGTCGCGCCCATGACGTCGCGGTAAAAGACGATGGAGTCCGCAATGGACGGTGTTGCCACGCCGATGTGGTTGAGGCGGCCTAGTTTCATGGGCTGGTCCTTACAGCGGAATATTGTCGTGCTTCTTCCACGGGTTCTCGAGCTGCTTGTTGCGCAGCTTCCGCAGCCCCAGCGCGATCCGCCGCCTGGTATTCCGCGGGTGGATCACCTCGTCGATGAAGCCCTTGCTGGCCGCCACGAAGGGGTTGGCGAAGGCGTCCTCGTATTCCTTAGTGCGCTCAGCGATCTTGTCGGGATCGCCGATGTCCTGGCGGAAGATGATTTCCACCGCGCCCTTTGCACCCATCACGGCGATTTCGCCGGTCGGCCAGGAATAGTTGAGATCGCCGCGCAGGTGCTTTGAGCTCATCACGCAATAGGCGCCGCCATAGGCCTTGCGGGTGATCACGGTGATCTTCGGCACGGTTGCCTCGGCATAGGCGAACAGCAGCTTGGCGCCGTGCTTGATGATCCCGCCATATTCCTGCGCCGTGCCGGGGAGGAAGCCGGGGACATCGACGAAGGTGATGATCGGGATTTCAAACGCATCGCAGAACCGCACGAAGCGCGCGGCCTTCTTGCTGGCGTTGATATCGAGCACGCCGGCCAGCACCATCGGCTGGTTGGCAACGACGCCGACGGTGCGCCCTTCGATCCGCCCGAAGCCGACGATGATGTTGGCGGCGTGGGTCGGCTGGATCTCGAAGAAATCGCCTTCGTCCAGCACCTTGCGCACCACTTCGTGCATGTCATAGGGCTGGTTGGCATTGGCCGGGATCAGCGTATCAAGGCTATTCTCGATCCGGTCATAGGGATCGGTGGTGGGCCGCTCAGGCACGCCTTCGCGGTTGTTGGCTGGCAGGTAATTGATCAGGTCACGCGCGGTCAGCAGCGCCTCGATATCGTTTTCGAGCGCGAGGTCGGCGACCGAGGTCTTGGTGCTGTGCGTCACCGCCCCGCCAAGTTCCTCTTGCGTCACGATCTCGTTGGTCACGGTCTTCACCACATCGGGACCGGTGACGAACATGTAGGAGCTGTCCTTCACCATGAAGATGAAGTCGGTCATGGCGGGCGAGTAGACCGCCCCGCCGGCGCAGGGCCCCATGATCAGCGAGAGCTGCGGCACCACGCCGCTGGCAAGCACATTGCGCTGGAAGATTTCGGTATAGCCGCCGAGCGAAGCCACGCCCTCCTGGATGCGCGCGCCGCCAGAATCGTTCAGGCCGATGACCGGCGCACCCACCTTCATCGCCGCGTCCATCACCTTGCAGATCTTCATTGCATGGCGTTCCGAAACGGCCCCGCCGAACACGGTGAAGTCCTGGGCATAGACATAGACCAGGCGGCCGTTGATCGTGCCGCTGCCAGTGACCACGCCGTCACCCGGGATGGTCTGTTCGGGCATGCCGAAATCGACGCAGTTGTGCTCGACATACATGTCGACTTCTTCGAACGAGCCTTCATCGAGCAGCAGGCTCAGCCGCTCACGCGCGGTCAGCTTGCCCTTGGCGTGCTGGGCATCAATGCGCTTCTGCCCCCCGCCAGCCCGGGCGGCGGCGCGGCGACGTTCCATTTCGGCGATGTTTGCGGACATGAAATCCCCGTTTCCCAATTCCAAGCCTGCGGGATGGAACGGCGGGCGGGCAATGTCCAATGTGAATTTGCGAAGTTGCGAAGTGATACTTTGCAAACTACGACAGCACCATGACGCCGCGCCGCCTTTTCGCCGGAACCCGCCTGCGGGCGATCCGCGCCGAGCACCGCCTGAAGCAGGCCGAGCTGGCCGCGCGGCTGGCGATCAGCACCTCCTATCTCTCGCAACTGGAGAACGATGATCGCCCGCTGACCCCGGCGCTGATCGAACGGCTCAGCCGCGCCTTTCCGCTCGACTGGCGCGAGATTGGTGCAGGCGATGCGGAAACACGGCTGGCCGCGCTGCGCGAAGCCAATGCCGATCCGCTGTTTGCCGAACCCATGGACGCGGCGCAACTCGCCCGCTTTGCC
>JAJTFU010000175.1 GCA_021299075.1 Novosphingobium sp.
CGATGGGCATGGCCGACGTGGCGACCGTGCTCTATTCGCAGTTCCTGAAGTTCGATCCCGCCGCGCCCAAGTGGCCGGACCGTGACCGGTTCGTGCTCTCGGCTGGGCACGGCTCGATGCTGATCTACTCGCTGCTGCACCTGACTGGCTATGCCGCGCCAACGATGGCCGACATTCGCAATTTCCGTCAGCTGCACAGCCCCTGCGCCGGCCACCCGGAGAATACCGAGCTGGAAGGTGTTGAATGCACCACTGGCCCGCTGGGGCAGGGTCTGGCCATGGCCGTGGGGATGGCTCTGGCCGAGCGTCACCTCAATGCCCAGTTCGGCGACAGCCTGGTCGATCACAAAACCTGGGTGATTGCCGGCGACGGCTGCCTGATGGAGGGGATCAACCATGAGGCGATCGGGCTGGCCGGTCACCTCAAGCTCGATCGTCTCAAGGTCCTCTGGGACGACAACCGGATCACGATCGACGGCGATACCGACCTTTCGACCAGTGAGGACATTGCCGCGCGGTTCAAGTCGGCAGGCTGGCATGTCACGTCGTGCGACGGCCACGATTTTGCTGATATTGCCCGCGCGCTGGCGGAAGCCGAGGCCGCCGACAAGCCGACGCTGGTTGCCTGCCGGACCGTGATTGGCAAGGGCGCGCCCAACAAGCAGGGTGGGCACAATGTCCATGGTGCCCCGCTAGGTGCTGACGAGATTGCCGCCGCGCGGGAGTATCTCGGCTGGAATGCAGCACCGTTTGAAGTTCCGGCGGAAATTCTGGCCGATTGGCGCTCGCTTGGCGCCAAAGGGGCGAAGCTCCGTGCCGAATGGGAAGCGCGGCTTGCCGCCGACGCCCAGGGTGCCGAATTCATGCGCCGGATGGTCGGCGAGCTGCCGGCCGACAAGGGCGCAGCGCGAGACTACATGGCTTCGCTGGTTGCTGAACCGCCCAAGGTTGCGACGCGTAAGTCTAGCGAAATGGCGCTCGGGGCCTTGACCGCAGCGATCCCGGAACTGGTTGGCGGTTCGGCTGACCTGACCGGCTCGAACCTGACCAAGACTAAATCGACCGATCCACTCAACCCGGGCAATTACGGCGGACGCTATGTCTATTATGGCATCCGTGAATTCGGCATGGCCGCGGCGATGAACGGCATGGCACTGCATGGCGGGATTATTCCCTATGGCGGTACCTTCCTGGTCTTCGCCGACTATTGCCGCAACGCGATCCGGCTCTCCGCGATCCAGCATGCCCGCGTGGTCTATGTCATGACGCATGACAGCCTGGGCGTCGGTGAGGACGGACCGACGCACCAGCCGGTCGAACACGTGATGAGCCTGCGCGCGATTCCGAACCTGCTGGTCTTCCGCCCCGCCGATGCAATCGAGACAGCAGAGGCCTGGGCGCTGGCGCTCAAGCAGGATAGCCGGCCATCAGTCCTGGCGCTGACCCGCCAGAACCTGCCGCCGCTGCGGACCGAAGCCGAGATGAAGACGGCTCGCGGAGCCTATCGCCTCAAGGCTGCGGGTGCCGCGCGCGAGGTGGTCCTTGTTGCGACGGGTTCTGAGGTTTCGCTGGCGATGGATGTCGCCGCGGCGCTCGAAGGCAAGGGGATCGGGGCCGATGTCGTGTCGATGCCCTGCGCTGAGCTGTTTGACGAGCAGGATGCGGCTTACCGCGCCGACCTGTTCCCGGCCGGGACGCTCAAGGTCTCGATCGAGGCCGGTGTGACGCTTGGCTGGCAGAAGTATGTCGGCGATGGTCTGACCATCGGGATCGATACCTTCGGTGCCTCCGGGCCTGCCGACCAACTGTTCAAGCATTTTGGCTTCTCGGTTGAAGCCATTGTTCCGAAAATTGAAGCCAGACTGGCTGCTTAGAAGGAGTTCTTCACATGGCGATCAAGGTTGCGATCAACGGTTTCGGGCGCATTGGGCGCAATGTGGCACGCGCGATCATCGAGCGGGCCGATCATGATCTCGAGCTGGTCTCGATCAACGATCTCGCCTCGCCCAAGGCCAATGCCATGCTGTTCCAGCGGGACAGCGTGCACGGCGCCTTTCCAGGCACGGTCGAGGTCGACGGCAATGACCTGGTGATCAACGGTAAGCGGATCCACGTGACCGCCGAGCGCGATCCCGCCAATCTGCCGCACGGCGCGCAGGGCATCGATATCGTGCTGGAATGCACCGGCTTCTTCACCGACCGCGCCTCGTGCGAAAAGCACCTCGCCGCTGGTGCCAAGAAGGTCCTGATCTCGGCGCCCGGCAAGAATGTCGACCTGACCGTCGTCTTCGGCGTCAACCATGACAAGCTGGAAGCTGGCCACACCATCGTTTCCAACGCTTCGTGCACCACCAACTGCCTGGCACCCTTCGCCAAGGTGCTGAACGACGCGATCGGGATCGAGCGCGGGCTGATGACCACTGTCCACGCCTATACCAACGACCAGAAGATCCTCGATCAGATCCACGAAGACCCGCGCCGCGCCCGCGCTGCCGCCATGTCGATGATCCCGACCACCACTGGCGCTGCTCGCGCCGTGGGTGAAGTGCTGCCCGAGCTGAAGGGCAAGCTCGATGGCTCCGCGATCCGCGTGCCGACCCCCAACGTCTCGGTTGTCGACCTGACCTTCCAGCCCAAGCGTGACACCACCAAGAATGAGGTCAACGCCCTGCTCAAGGCGGCAGCCGAAGGCCCGCTCAAGGGCGTGCTGGGCTATTCGGACGAGCCGCTGGTCTCGATCGATTACAACCACTGCCCGAACAGCAGCACCATCGACAGCCTGGAAACGGCCGTGATCGATGGCAAGCTGGTTCGCGTGCTGAGCTGGTATGACAACGAATGGGGCTTCTCCAACCGCATGGTCGATACGGCCGGCGCAATGGGCAAGCTGCTCTAAGGATTGATGAAAATGGCCAGGTTCCGCACGCTCGACGATCTGGGTGACTTGACCGGCAATGTCGCGCTGGTGCGCGTCGACCTCAACCTGCCGATGCAGGACGGTTCAGTCACCGACGATACGCGCGTGCGGGCCGCCGCTCCGACGATATTGGAACTGGCTGCCAAGGGCGCCAAGGTTCTGTTGCTGGCGCACTTCGGCCGCCCTAAGGGTGAGCGAGTTTCGACCATGTCGGTCTCGATGACGATTGACGCGGTCCAGGCCGTGCTGGGCAAGGAAGTGATGTTCGTGCCCGAGATCGCAGGGCCAGTGGTCGCGCAGTCGGTCGGCATCCTGCGGCCTGGTGATATTGCCCTGCTGGAGAACACCCGCTTCTGGAAGGGTGAGGAAAAGAACGATCCCGAACTCGCCAAGGCGATTGCCGCCAATGGCGATATCTATGTCAACGACGCCTTCTCGGCCGCGCACCGCGCCCATGCCAGCACCGAAGGCTTGGCGCACCTGCTGCCAGCCTATGCCGGCCGGTCGATGGAAGCCGAACTCAAGGCACTCGACGCCGCGCTCGGCACGCCCGAGCGCCCGGTTGCGGCCGTGGTGGGCGGGGCCAAGGTCTCGTCCAAGCTGGATGTGCTCACCCACCTGGTGACCCAGGTCGATCATCTTATCATCGGGGGCGGGATGGCCAATACCTTCCTCGCGGCGCGCGGTGTCAATGTCGGCAAGTCGCTGTGCGAGTATGAGCTGGCCCCGACCTGCGAGCAGATCCTTGATGCGGCTGACAAGTCGGGTTGCTCGGTTCACCTGCCTTATGACGTCGTGGTGGCCAAGGAGTTTGCCGCCAACCCCGCATCTGTCCGCACCTGCAATGTCCACGAAGTTGCGGCCGATGAGATGATCCTCGATGTCGGGCCCCAGGCGGTCGAGGCGCTGGCCGATGTGCTCAAGACTTGCCGTACGCTGGTCTGGAACGGGCCGCTCGGCGCTTTCGAGATCGAGCCGTTCGACACCGCCACCGTCGCGTTGGCGCGCAGTGCTGCCGCACTCAGCAAGGAAGGCGTCCTGACCTCGGTCGCCGGCGGCGGTGATACTGTCGCCGCGCTCAATCACGCCGGCGTGGCGGACGATTTCACTTATATTTCGACTGCCGGCGGTGCCTTCCTCGAATGGATGGAAGGCAAGGAACTGCCTGGCGTCAAGGCGCTTGAAATAGCCTGACAACAAGAGAGTTAGCGCGCTTGCGGCCCCGCCGCAGGCTCGCTATGGCCCGCCGCAGCATACGTATGCACAGCACAGGGACCGCACGCATGAACTTCGCCGAAATGACCGCCAAGATGGCCGCCGGTAACGGCTTTATCGCCGCTCTCGACCAGTCGGGCGGTTCCACGCCGAAGGCACTGGCCGGTTACGGCGTCAGCGAAGATGCCTGGTCCTCGGAAGCCGAGATGTTCGACCTGATTCACGCGATGCGCGAGCGGATCATCACTTCGCCGGTCTTCACCGGCGACAAGGTAATCGGCGCGATCCTGTTCGAGCGAACGATGGACGGCACCGCTGGCGGCAAGCCGGTT
>JAJTFU010000176.1 GCA_021299075.1 Novosphingobium sp.
AGACCCTGGCGATTGTCGAGGCCGGTTCTTTCCCGGCGCAGCTTAATGACGAGTTGGAGACCGTCACCTACACCGATTTCGGCGGCACTCTGCACGTGCCGTTCACGGCCCACCCGCATGAGGACCCGCTGACGGGCGAACTTCACGCAATCACTTACGACGGCATGACGCAAGACACGGTCTGGCATGTCGTGGTCTCGAAAGACGGCAAGGTGCTGCGGGAAGAGCCGATCCCGGTCGAGCATGGTCCCTCGATCCACGAATGCGCAATTACGCAGAAATATGTCCTGGTCTTCGATCTGCCGGTGACCTTCTCGATGAAGGCGCTGATCGGGGGCGAGCAGTTCCCCTATGCCTGGAACCCGGCCCACCGGGCCCGCGTCGGCCTGCTTCCGCGCCAGGGCACCGCGTCTGACATCACCTGGTGCGATGTCGATCCCTGCTATGTGTTCCATGTCGCCAATGCCTATGACGCCAAGGATGGCACCGTCGTGGTCGACATGTCGGTCCATGAAACGATGTTCGCGGGCGGCCCAGATGGCCCCAATGGCAAGCCGCTGGGGATGGAGCGCTGGACGATCGATCCCGCTGTCGGGAAGGTAACCCGCACGACCCTCGACAAGGCCCCGCAGGAGTTCCACCGCCCGGACGAGCGCTTCTTCGGCCAACCCTATCGTTATGCCTGGTCGATGGGCCTGCCGAGCGAGGAGGATGTTGGTTTCCTGGGTGAGGCGCCGATCTATCGTTATGACCTGGAGACCGGCGAGCGCAGCCAGCACGACTTCGGCCCAGGCCGGGTGCCGGGCGAATTCGTCTTCGTGCCGCGCGCAAAGGATGCCCCCGAAGGCGATGGCTGGGTAATGGGCTATGTCATCGACGCGGCTAACGAGACGACGGATCTGGTCTTCCTCGACGCTGCCAATATCGCTGCTCCGCCGGTTGCCTCGGTCCATATCCCGCACCGGATCCCGCCGGGCTTCCACGGCAACTGGCTGCCCGACGCTTGATTTCGGACAAGACATCCGCCCTCCGCTGCGGCTAACTTGCTCAGCCGGAGGGATGGATGACCAATCATGCAGGCCAGGCCGCGATCGAAGCGCGGCTGGAGCGCGCTGCCGAAGCGCTCGGCGATCTGACCGCGCCGGTCATGGCGGAATATTATCGCCGCTATCCGGACGCCCGCGCCAGCTTCGTCCACCATGCCCCGCATGGGCCGGAGCGGCTTGAAGCCGAGATGGTCGGCAACACGCTCTATTACGTCATGACCTGGTTTGAATCGCCGACCGAGGCGCGGATCTATTTCGACACCTCCGTTCCGCACCACCGGGTCGCGCTTGACGTGCCGCCGGACTGGTTCCGCGGCCTGATCGAGGTGCTGATCGATGTGATTGAGGCCGGAGTGCCAGCGCTGGACGCTGCCGAGGAGCAAGCCTGGGATGAAATGCGCGCGGCACTGGTCGGGCTGGTCGAGCGCAACCGTTTCGTCTAGCGCGTGCGGCCATGACAGCGCCGCGCTTCCAGTTTGATCTCCACGCCACCGATGGCAAGGCCCGCACCGGCACGATCCGGATGCCCCGGGGCGAAATTCGCACCCCGGCCTTCATGCCAGTCGGAACGGCCGCGACAGTCAAGGCCATGAAGCCAGAGAGCGTGCGCGCCACAGGTGCCGATATCCTGCTGGGCAATACCTATCACCTGATGCTGCGCCCCGGGGCAGAGCGGGTCGCGCGGCTGGGGGGCTTGCACAAGTTCATGAACTGGGACCGCCCGATCCTGACCGACAGCGGCGGGTACCAGGTGATGAGCCTGTCCGATCTACGCAAGATCACCGAGGAAGGGGTGACCTTCAAGAGCCACCTCGACGGCAGCCGGCACTTGCTGACCCCCGAACGCTCGATGGAAATCCAGCGGTTGCTGGGCAGCGATATCGTCATGGCCTTTGACGAATGCCCGCGCGCGGATGCGCCCTATGAGACCATCGCCCAGTCGATGCGGATGTCGATGCGCTGGGCTGCACGCAGCCGCGCCGGTTTCGACAGCGGCGCAGAACACGCCGAACGCTCTGCCCTGTTCGGGATCCAGCAGGGCGCACTCAACGAGGATCTGCGCCGCGAAAGCGCCGAGGCGCTCCAGGCGATCGGCTTCGATGGCTATGCGATCGGCGGTCTGGCCGTGGGCGAGGGGCAGGAGGCAATGTTCGCCACGCTCGATTTCGCCCCCGATATGCTGCCAGTGGACCGCCCGCGCTACCTGATGGGGGTCGGCAAGCCCGATGACTTGGTCGGCGCAGTCGAGCGCGGGGTCGACATGTTCGATTGCGTGTTGCCGAGCCGCTCGGGCCGCAATGGGCAGGGCTTTACCTGGAGCGGCCCGGTCAACCTGCGCAACGCCAAGCACGCTGAAGATCCTGCGCCGCTGGACGCGCGCTGCCCCGGCGATTGCTGCACCAAGTACAGCCGCGCCTATCTCCATCATCTCCACAAGAGCGGGGAGATCCTCGGGGCCATGCTGCTGACTGAGCATAACCTGACCTTCTATCAGCAGCTGATGCAGGCGATGCGCGATGCGATCGCGGCGGGCACTTTTGCAGCCTTTGCTGCCGAATTTCGGCGGGGCTATCTCGGCCGCTGACAAGCGCAGGATTCTGGATTAGGCTCTCTCCAAAGAGGGAGAGCGATAATGGCCACTGTGCTTGAAACCAAATCCGAAGCGAACGACGATCACGTTCGGGGTGCCGTTAGTGCCGAGGAATGGGCGGTCCGGGTGGACCTGGCTGCGGCCTACCGTTTGGTGGCGCTCTATGGCTGGGATGACCTGATCTTCACGCACCTCTCGGCCCGCGTGCCGGGGCCGGAGCATCACTTCCTGATCAACCCTTATGACATGATGTTCGAGGAAATCACCGCGAGCTCGCTGGTCAAGATCGACGTCGAGGGCCAGCCGGTGATCCCGACCGCGCACCCGGTCAATCCGGCCGGTTTCACGATCCATTCGGCGCTGCACATGAACTGCGAGGATGCCCACGCGGTGATGCACCTGCACACGCCCGCCGGGCAGGCCGTCAGTGCCATGGCGGATGGCCTGCTGCCGCACACCCAGACCGCGATGATCGCCGGTTCGGACATTGCCTATCATGATTATGAAGGCATCGCGACCGACCTGGAGGAGCGTGACCGGCTGGTTGTCGACATGGGTGACAAGCACGTGATGATCCTGCGCAACCACGGCACCCTGGCGATCGGCAAGACGGTGGGTGAATGCTTCCTGCGGCTCTATTTCCTGGAACGCGCCTGTGACGCGCAGGTCAAGATGTTGTCCGCCGGGCGCGATGGCTTGAATAATCCGCCGCAGGGCACCCCGGAAAAGGTCAAGGCACAGACCCCGGCGGCCGGGATCGGCATGCTGGCCAACGGTCTTGCGTGGCCGGCCTTGCTACGCAAGCTTGACCGGATCGATCCTTCGTTCCGGAACTGAACTGCGCCAGTTTTCAGCAATAGATTGCGGTAGTTGCATCGGTGCCGAAGGCTGATAGGCTCCCTTGAGGGAAGGGGGCTGTCCACTATTCGTCGCTGACCCCCGGTAGGGGGAGAAGAATGCCATGCGCCGTATGACGGGCTTGCTTGCAACTGCTGCGGTCACCCTGGCCGTGCCAGCCACGGCGCAGGATGCTGCTACACTGGCGCAAAAATTCGGCGCTCTTGAATCAATCCGTCAACTTTCGATGTCGCCCGGTGGCAACTACCTTTCGATCGTCGCGCCGGACAAGAATGGCGGGCAGGTGCTCTATCTGGCTGACCTGTCGGTTCCTGGCCTGCCCAAGGCAATCATGCGCCAGGGGCAGCCAGATCAGCAGCTGCGCTGGTGCGAGTTTGCCACGGATACCCGCCTGATTTGCATGGTTACCCTGCAGATGGACGAGGGCGGGCAAACGCTGAATTTTTCGCGCCTATTCTCGATGGGTGCCGACGGCTCGGACGTGAAGCAGCTCTCCGCGCGCAATGGTGGCCGCTCGCTGGGGCGGGTGTTCTATGGCGGCGGAATCATCGACTGGGATATTCCCGGCAAGCCAGGCAAGGTGCTCATGTCCCGGATCTTCCTGCCACAGGATACGGCCGGCACCAATATCCGCGCAAAGGGCGAGGGACTGGGCGTGGAAGAGGTTGATGTCACCACGCTTGCCCGCAAGCTGGTCGAGAAGCCGCGCTCGGAAGCCTCCGAATATATCAGCGATGGCCATGGCAATGTCCGGATCATGGGGATCATGCCGCGCGATGCCGACGGATACCTGCGGGGCAAGGTCAGCTATTCCTTCCGCAAACCGGACTCGCGCGAATGGGACGGACTGGCCAAGGTGGTGCAGAGCGATGCGGGGCTGTGGGGCGGGTTTGAACCCTATGCCGTGGATAGCTCGCGCAATGTTGCCTACGGTTTCGATGACAACAACGGCT
>JAJTFU010000177.1 GCA_021299075.1 Novosphingobium sp.
GGACACGGTGGTCACCCCTCTGGTCAGCATCATCCGTTGCAGCGCGGCCATGCCATCGCGCACCTTGGTGCCGCCCAGCAGGGCCGGTTGCATCTTGGCCAGCGCCACGGGGAGACCCGTCTCGGAAAACAGGCCCTTGTCGAAATCGCTGTCGCGCGGATCGGCTTTGGCGGCGGCAAGCGCAGCCGCAAAGCTGGCAGCATCTCCCAGTCCCCAGGCTTTCAGCGCGGCGGAATTGGCGATCACATCGTGAAAGCTGCGCTGCCAGATCACCACGGCACGATCGGGCGCAATGGCATCGAGCGCGCGGCGATCGAGCGCACCGTGGAACAGCTGGTGATAACCCCAGCAGATAAACGGATCGGCCTGCGACCGGGCGAGTTCTGCCTTCAGCCGGTCATGCCAGGCCTGCGGCGATTGCGCGCCCGGATAGCGGCCCGATGGCAGGATCCAGTCGTCCGGCGCGATGAATGGCAGGTTGAGCATCACCGCTGCCAGCATGGGGTGGACATGCGGATCGATCAGGCCTGGCACCAGGACCTTGCCCGCAAACTCGTGGTTGAGCGTCACGTCCTGGCCGCGCGTCCAGGGGGCCAGGGCGTCAAGAGTATGGGCGTGGCCCAGGATCATTCCGTCGGCCACGGCCACGAAGCGTGCCTCGGGCAGGGCCGGGTCCATCGTGATGAACCTCGCCGCCTCGAACACCGTGACCTGCCGTCTTGCGCCAGGCACTGTCGGGGCTGCGCCGATCAGCGGCAGCGCGGCAAGGCCCAGCATTGCCGATCGCCGATCGAATCCCGCCATGCTGCTTCCCCCTTACTCCTTACCCGTCGCAAAGGCTGCCACGCGCCGGGGGGCAGTGGCAAGTGCGGCCGCGCGTGTTCAGCGGGTCAATTCGGCATCGAGGAACGCAGCGACCTCTGCCAGGTCCACGTCCTTCGCCAGGAAAGCCTCGCCGATCTGGCGCAGGAGGACGAAGGGCAGGGAGCCGGCGTCCATCTTCTTGTCGTGCAGCATATGCGCGACCAGGGCCTGGCCATCGCAATTGAGGCCGAGGGTGGCGATCTCGCTCGCCATGCCGATCTCGGCAAAGTGCGCGGCGATCCGGTCCGCATCGCTACCCGCAATCAACCCGCGCCGGGCCGACAAACGTGCGGCGAGGACCATGCCGAGCGCGACGCCTTCGCCGTGGAGCAGGCGGTCGGAAAAGCCGGTCTGGGCTTCCAGCGCATGGCCGAAGGTATGGCCAAGGTTGAGCAGGGCGCGCAGGCCCAGCGTCTCGCGCTCGTCAGCCTTGACGATATTCGCCTTGGCCGCGACCGAGTGGGCCACGGCATATTCGCGCAGGCCCGCATCGCCCGCCAGCATCGCCGCGCCATTGGCGACGCACCAATCAAAGAACGCCGCATCGCCGAGCAGGCCGTACTTCACCACCTCGGCATAGCCGGCCAGCAGTTCGCGGCTGGGCAGGGTGCCAAGGACGTCGAGATCGGCCAGCACCAGCGAGGGCTGGTGGAAGGCGCCGACCAGGTTCTTGCCGGCGGGCGTGTTGATCGCGGTTTTGCCGCCGACACTCGAATCGACCTGGGCCAGCAGCGTGGTCGGTACCTGGATGAAGTTGCAGCCGCGTTTGAGAATGCTCGCGGCAAAGCCGGTCAGGTCGCCGATCACTCCGCCGCCGAGCGCCACCACGTGATCGCCGCGCTCAACCTCTTCGGCCAGCAGCCAATCGACCGTGGCGGCAAGCTGCTCCCATGACTTGGTCGCTTCGCCCGCCGGGAGAATGCGCCAGGCGGCCTCGTGTCCGGCAGCAGCCAGCGCTGCTTCGACCGTCGCCCCGCAAGCGGCATGGACATGGGCATCGGTTACGATCGGCACGCGCTGCTTACGCAGCCTCGGACCGGCCAGCTCAGCCAGGCGGGGCAGCAGGCCGCTGCCGACATGGACCTCATAGGGGCGGCCAGCGATATCGACCGGGATTACAGCCATGCGTCGATTTCCTTCAGAACCCGCGCCACGGTGCGCGACTGGGGCCCGCGTCCGGAGGTAATATGGATCGGGGCTTCGGCATAGGCCGGGCGGCGTTCCTCGCGCAGGCGGGTCAGGATCTCGCGCGGGTTGCCGTTTTTCAGCAGCGGCCGGGTATCCTTGCGTGCGGTGCGTTCGACCAGGGTGTCGATATCGGCATCGAGCCAGACGGTAATCGCCTTGGACAGGATCAGCGCGCGGGTTTCAGGATTGACGAAGGCCCCGCCGCCCGTGGCGATCACCTTGCGCTCTCCGTCCATCAGCCGGGCAATCACCCGGCGCTCGCCATCGCGAAACAGGGCTTCGCCGTGGCGCTCGAATATTTCGGCGATGGAAAGCTGGGCGGCTTCCTCGATCGCTTCGTCCGCATCGACGAAGGGCAAGTGGAGCGCGGCGGCCAGGCGGCGGCCAATGCTGGATTTGCCGGTGCCCATCATGCCCACAAGCACGACCGGACGATCGATCCGCCGCGCCAGGGCGTCGATCTCAGCGGTCGAAAGCTCGGTTTCGTCATGGTCCATTGCGGGCCTGCCTATAGATGGGCTAACCGGGTTCGCAAGTATGGGACGGGTTTCAGGGCAGAAAGGCGAGGTGTGGCGGTGAGCATGCGCAAGGGATGGCTGGTGCTGGCGGCGGCGCTTGTGGCGCTGCTCGTCTGGGCCTGGCATGACGGCGGCGAAGTGCCGCAGCGCCTGATTGCCGAACCGGTGACGCTGCCCGGGGTGAACCCATGAAGCGCAATGCTTTGCTGTTGACCCTAGGCTCGGTCCTGGCGCTGAGCTCGGCGCTGGTCGTGGCGCAGGATGCCCCCGAATCGCTGCTGCCCCCCGGTTTCGACAGGCCGCGCCCGGCGCCGAAGCAGGCTCCGGCGGCGCCCGTTACCGTTATCAAGGGCAGCACCAGCGGCGGCAGTGGATCGAGCGTATCGGTGCCGGTGGTTCAGCAAGTTCCCGGAGCGGCTGCGCCCGCTGCGGCGGGGCTCCCCGCCGGGGTCCGGATCCCGACGCTGCAAGAGCTGGAGGCGATGTCGCCTGAAGAGCTCGACGAGTTGCTGGGCCTGAAGCCGCGTTCCGACATGCCGCCAGCAGCCCGCCGGTCCATGAAGCAGGTGGGCGTGCTGGCTGATTACGAAGGCGGCCTGCCCGCCGGGGCGCTGGCCAAGCAGAATGGTGCGCTGGTCCGGGCCGCGCTGGATGGCAACAAGGGCCGGCTCGTTTCGCGCTGGGGGCATGTCCTGCTGCGCCGCGCGCTCGCCTCGCGGCTCGATGCGCCGCAGGGCATGAACCCGGTCGATTTCGCCGCCAGCCGTGCTGCGCTGCTGGTGCGGATGGGTGAGGGCGAGGTGGCCCGGGCCGTGGTCCAGGATGTCGATGCCGGCAACTTTACCGACAGCCTGACCCGCGCCGCGCTGGATGCCTATGCCTTTACCGCCGACATCACCGGGATCTGCCCGGTCGTGGCGGTCCAGGGCGGGGTGCGCAAGGATGCCGAATGGCGCGTGCTGCGCAGCGTCTGCCAGGCTTTCCAGGGTGACGGTGCCGCGGCCATGGCGCAGCTTGACCGGATGCAGGGCGGCAAGGTCTGGCCCGAGATCGACATGCTGCTGGCGCAGAAATACGCGGGTGCCGCCGGCAAGACGCGCCGCGCGGTGACGATCGAGTGGGACGGCGTCAGTGAAATGACGCCGTGGCGCTATGCCTTTACCATTGCCACCGGGCTGGAGCCGCCGGCGGCGTTGATGCGGAATGCGCCGGATCGCTATGCCTATTCCGCCGCGATCGCGCCGATGGTGCCACTGACCACGCGGGCCGAGGGGGCGGACAAGGCAGCGGCGGCGGGCATCCTGTCGAGCGCGGCGATGGTCGATCTCTATAGCCAGATCTACGCCCAGGAAGACATTACCGGCGATTGGGCCGACCGCTCGGCCCTGCTGCGGACGGCCTATACCGGCGAAGCGCCAGCGGACCGGATGGCCGCGATTGCGCAGCTGTGGGATAGCGCCGGGGATGCGCGGGTGCGCTATTCGCGGATGGTGCTGACCGCCTATGCCGCCGCGCGCATGCCGGTGGAGGACAGCTTTGCCGATCAGGCGGCCGACCTGGTTGCCTCGATGCTGGCGGCGGGGCTCGATGGCAATGCGCTGCGCTGGGGTGAGCAGGCCGAAGTCGGCAGCCTGGCCTGGGCCCAGCTGGCTCTTGCTGTGCCCCAACGCGGCAATCCGATCGATTCAGGCGCGCTCAATTCATTCTATTCTAACGATGACAGCGACGCCTATCGCAAGTCACGCTTCCTGCTGGCAGGCCTGGCAGGGCTGGGCCGGGTCGACCAATCGACCGCTGCTGACTTTGCTTCGAAGCTGGAGATCGACCTCAACCGCCAGACGCGCTGGACCCGGCTGATCAGCCAGGTGCTCGCGGCCGAGCGCGGGGCTGCGGCCAATACCCTGGCGGCCTATCGCCGCGACCTTGAAACTGCCGAGGAAATCTTTGGCCCGCTGACCGGCGTGGATCGCGCCGGGCTGGCGCGGCTGGCCGCAGCCTGGGCCGATCTGGCGCCGTCGAGCCTTGCCCGCAAGTGCTCGGCGCTGCGGCAGTGCTTTGGTTTCCTGGTCGATGAGGGCTGGCGGACCGACGATCCGTCCCCGGCCCTGCCGCGCCCGCGCACGCGCCGGCCCTTGCCGCGCATTCTTGGTCACAAGGATGTCGAGGCGCTGTTTGCCGTGGCTGAGGCCGAGGCCGCAGGGGACCGGCCTGAGGCAGTCCGGCTGCTCGCGCTGCTGGAGCTGCTCTATGGTTCGGGCCTGCGCGCTAGCGAGCTGGTCTCGCTGCCGCTCAATGCCGTGCCGCGCGATGCACCGTTCCTGACCATTACCGGCAAGGGCGGTCAGCAACGGATGGTCCCGGTCAGTACCCGCGCTCGACAGGCCCTGTCGCGCTGGCTGGCGCTGCGGGGGAACACGGGCCGGCTGCTGTTCCCCTCAACCGGCAAGAGCGGCCATCTGACCCGCGTCCGCCTGTTCCAGCTGCTGCGTGAGCTGGCCCTGCGCGCCGGGCTTGATCCCGAACGGGTCAGCCCGCACGTGCTCCGTCACGCCTTTGCCACGCACCTGCTGGAGGGCGGAGCGGACCTGCGCGTGCTGCAGACGCTGCTGGGCCATGCCGATATCGCGACCACCCAGATCTAC
>JAJTFU010000178.1 GCA_021299075.1 Novosphingobium sp.
CTCGCCCACCCAGGCGATATCGGCGACCTCGGGCCCGAAGTGCAGCAGCACCGGTTGGACCGCGATGCCGCCCGGCAGCGGCTCCAACGCCGAGAGCAGCGAGCTCTTGAACGGCAGCAGTCCGGTGCCGTCGCTGGTCGTGCCTTCGGGGAAGATCGTCAGCGCGCCGGTATCGCGGATTGCGGTGCGCACGGCGGCGACCTGCGCGGCCACGCTCTTGCGGTCATGCCGGGCGACGAAGACCGTGTCGTTCATCTTGCACAGCCATTTCAGCAGCGGCATCGAGGCGAGGCCATCGTGGCCGACAAAGGCGCTGCCAGTGGTTGCTGCAAGTGCCGGGATATCCAGCCAGGAAACATGGTTCGCCAGCAGGAAGGCGCCGCGGTGGACCTTTTCCCCGCGGGTGCGCAGCCGCATCCCGGCAATCGCGCCGATCCCGCCCAGGAAGAAGCGCGGCACCGGGTTGTGGTGAGTAAAGGGCCGGGCGAGGTAATAGGCCGGCAGGCAGAGCAGCAGGAGCAGCAGCATCGCCGTCAGTCGCAGTGTGACGCGAATCCAGCCAAGGATCGACAGGCGGCGCGGCTGGCTGAGCGCGATCGCCACAGGGCTTTACTGGCCCTCGCGGCCGAGCCGCACCCCGTAGAGCTCCATCCGGTGATCGACCAGGCGGTAGCCCAGCTTCTCGGCGATCTGGCGCTGCAGCGCCTCAAGCTCAGGGTCGACGAATTCGATCACCTTGCCGGTTTCGACATCGATCAGGTGGTCATGATGGGCTTCGGGCGCGGCCTCATAGCGGGCGCGGCCATCGCCGAAATCGTGGCGATCGAGAATCCCGGCCTCTTCGAACAGCCGCACGGTGCGATAGACCGTGGCGATCGAAATCCGCGGATCGACTGCAACCGCACGCTCATGCAGCTTCTCGACATCCGGGTGGTCGGTGCTTTCGGACAGCACCTTGGCGATCACGCGCCGCTGCTCCGTGATGCGCAGGCCGCGCTCGGCGCAAAGGGCTTCGATGTCGATCTGCTGGTGCACGAAGGGGTTCCGTAAATGAAACGTCCCGCTGGATATGAACCCGGCGGGACGATTCTTCAACCGCGCGTGGCGGAGTTATCCGGCTTCAGGCTTTTGCCTTGGGCTTGCGGCCACGCTTCTGGCCAGGCTTGCGGCCCAGGCCGATCTTCTTGGCGAGTTCGCGGCGCTTCTCGGCATATTCCGGCGCAACCATCGGATAGTCGGCGGGCAGGTTCCAGCGCGCGCGGTACTGATCCGGGGTCATGTTGTAATGCGTCATCAGGTGGCGCTTCAGCATCTTCAGCTTCACGCCGTCTTCCAGGCAGACGATGTGATCAGGCTTGACCGAAGAGCGGATCGAAACGGCCGGCTTGGGCGCTTCTTCCGCGACCGGAGCAGGGGCCTGGCCAAGGCCGGCGAGTGCGCCATAGACCTTGCTGATCAGCGACGGAACATCATCAACTGAAACGGAATTGTTGCTGACGTGGGCGGCAACAATATCCGACGTCAGGGTGATGAGAGTTTCATTCATATCGGACTGCGGAGTTTCCATGACCCGCCACCTTTCGTTTCTGCGACCATTTGACTTTTTATTGTTCAGTGGCGAGTCCCCCCGACTAGCCACAAAATTTGGCTAAGCCGGTTAAGCAGCTATCGCAAGCCAATTTATCGAAAGCTCGCCGAAAAACGAGAGTCCTGTAAGACCGGCATTAACTATAGCTGGCAGGCAAAAGTAATCGCATCAAGTCGATAGCCCGATGGCGTGCGGTAGTAGTCTTTGCGCAGACCGATCTGCACAAAGCCATTCCGGCGATAGAGGTGGATGGCGGGATTATCGCTGCGCATCTCAAGGAGTAGCTGCCTGGCCCCGCGGGCCCGGGCATCGGCCTTGCATTGGACCAGCAGTTTCTCGCCGATCCGGCGACGACGGAAATCGGGCGAGACTGCAATCAGCAGCAGTTCTTCTTCCTCGAAACCATGTCGCGACAGACTAAATCCGGCTGGCTCGCCAAGAACTTCGGCGATCTGATAGTAACAATTGCCGATCAGCAGCGCGTCTTCCACCTGGCGGCGCGACCAGGCTTCACCATAGGCAGGATCAAAGGCGGCCTGCATCACCGCCATGATCCGGTCGATATCGTCAGCCGGGGCCATCATGCGGCGGGCAGGCGAGCGTCCGGAGCCCGGCCATAAAGCGGGTGGTCGGCCGGCCCGAGCAAGACTGGCGGCAACAGGGCAAAGCTGCGCGCATCGGGCCAGCGCGGCAGGGCCGTGCCCGACCCGCGCTGCGCTACCAGCGCTTCGGCCTGGCTGCCGGCAACGAATTCGCAGCCCACCGCAGCCGCTGCGGCCGGGGCCAGCGAGGCCAGCTCGCCGATTGGCAGGCCGTCCGCGCCAAACGACTGGACGAACCATTCACCATGTCCGCCGGTCATGGCCACGGTGCAGGGCTTCGCTCCGGCATCAGCCCGGGCCATGGCCGCGACGAGCGCGAGTGTGGGATAGCCGATCAGCGCGCATTGCCATGCCAGCGCCAGCGCTCGCGCCGCAGCCAGCCCTACGCGTACCCCGGTAAAGCTGCCCGGTCCCAGCGCCACGGCGATCCGGTCAGCCCGGCCTTTACCAGGCAAGGCAGCAATCATCGGCACCAGCGCCTCGGCATGGCCGCGGCCCAGCACGCGGCATTCGCCGGCGATAAGTGCATCGCCGTCAAACAGGGCGACCGAGCAGGCCTCGGTCGCGCAATCGATCACCAGAGTTCGCATCACGCGCCTGTTAGCGCGTCAGGCGGTGTTGGCAAAGCGCGGCCAGGCATTCCTGCCTGGCCTGGGCATCACCAGCCCGCGCCCCCGGCCCAACCACCCGATTAGGATACCCTTGGAGCGGTTGGGCCGGGGGAGCGGGTGGGTGATGCTAACTGCGGACGGATGTCCGCAGCGCGCTCAGACGATGCTGTTGAAAGTATCGAAATCGGGGCGCGGGCTGCGATCGAAGATGGTGGAAGGATCGCCGTAGCCCAAAGTCGAGATGAAGTTGCTCTTCACCCGCGGGGTATCGGCAAAGAAGGCCGCGTCGACGGCCTCGTTCGAAAAGCCCGACATTGCGCCGGTATCCAGCCCCAGCGCGCGGGCAGCGAGGATGAAATAGGCGCCCTGCAGGCTTGAATTGCGCATGGCCGAAACCTCGCGCAGCGGCTCGTTGCCGTCGAACCAGGCCTTGGCATCGGTGTGCGGGAACAGCCACGGCAGCTGCTCGTGATAGTCGAGGTCCATGCCGATGATGACGGTGACGGGCGCCTTCAGCACCTTTTCGGCATTGGCCGGCAGGCAGAACTGCGCCAGCTTGGCCTTGGCCTCATCCGTGGTGCACCAGACCAGGCGCGCGGGCAGCATGTTGGCGCTGGTCGGGCCGAACTTCATCAGGTCCCAGATCGCGTGGAGCTGCTCAGTTGTTACCGGCTTGTCGAGATAGCCGTTATAGGTCCGCGCCGTGCGGAACAGCTGATCGAGCGCAGCATCGCTGAGCGGCTGAGACATGGTATTCTTCCCCTGTTCTATCGGTGTGGATCAGGCGGTGTGGATCAGGCCGCGCGAACTTCGCTGACTTCCGGCACATAGTGCTTCAGCAGCCCTTCGATCCCCTGCTTGAGCGTCGCGGTCGACGAAGGGCAGCCCGAACAGGCGCCCTGCATCGAGAGGTAGACCACCCCTTCGCGGAAACCGCGATAAGCGATGTCGCCGCCGTCATTGGCGACGGCCGGGCGGATCCGGGTTTCCAGCAGTTCCTTGATCTGGGCGACCACATCGGCATCGGCGGGATCATCGCCATAGTCGGCGTCTTCCTCAGCCGGCACGGCGATGCCGTCGGCGCTCGGGGCATGGAACAGCGGGGCCTGGCTGACGAAGTGATCAAGCAGGATCGCCACGACCTGCGGCTTCAGCGCTGACCAGTCCGACCCTTCGCCGGCGGTGACCGAGACGAAGTTGGAGCCGAAGAACACGCCGGTCACGTCACCCAGGCTGAACAGTGCCTCGGCGAGGGGAGAGGCGGCGGCCTCGGTCTCGTCACGGAAGTCGCGGGTGCCGGACGGCATCACTGCCTGCCCGGGCAGGAACTTCAGCGTGGACGGATTCGGGGTGGTTTCGGTTTCAATAAACATGAGGCGGATGTAGGCCTTTGGCTGGCTGGTTCAAGCTGGCAAATCAGAGCTCGCGCAGAGCTTGCGCCGGTTTGGCCCGCAGCAGCGGCAAGGACCCGGCCAGTGCAAAGGCCACAGTCATGCCCAGCCCCGCGCCCAGCACGGCCAGAACCTGCGGCCAATTGGGCAGCCAGTCGAATTCGAACAGCTGAACGATCACCAGCCAGCCAATCGCCGAGCCCAGCACCAGTGCCACGCCAGCCAGCAGCAGCGCCA
>JAJTFU010000179.1 GCA_021299075.1 Novosphingobium sp.
CGACAAAAGTATATTCACCCGCCTGGATGATCGCAGCGGCGGCCGGAGCGGCTTCTGCAGCGGCAGCGGTTGTTGCCGGGGCTGCGGCTTCTTCTGCGGGTTTTGAGCAGGCCCCCAATGCGGCGACGGCGGCAATCACAAGAACTATGCGCATGTTAATTCCCCCTCGACTTCGATTTGCGGAGGCTAACACGATCCGGGCGACTGACCTATTGCTTTAAAACACCGCAATATTAAAGCGGACTGGATCTCTGAGCAAGATTGTCGTGGACTCGGCAGGCGGCAGGCGAGTCGAGTCGTTTTGCTTACAAACCTTCATGGCTGGCCCGGTCCGGAAGGCCACGGCGGCGGCACCACTCTGCCGAGCGGTGCCGCAAACCGGTCAGTTGCGACGTTGGCGAACAGCCTCGCGGCTATCTTCGCGCAGTTCCTGCTTGGCCTCGCGCAGTTCGCGCTTCTCAGCCTTGATCCGGGCCGGATTGCCAGAGTGCAGCGCGCGCTTCACATCGTGCCGTTCCTGATGGACGTCGCGGACGTCCTGGCGCAGTTCGTGGCGGGTAACCTTGGCTTCAGCGACGGTCGGGGCGGCAAGGCCCAGGGTTACAGCGGCGGCGATCAGCATGGTCTTCATGAGCGTTCTCCCTTGCAAGACAAGTCCCGGAGCAATTTCCGCGACTTGCGCAGGCTAGGCAGGCAAACCTGACAGGTGCCGGAACGGCGCTGTCAGATTTCGCTCATAAGTGTAAGGCTTTGTCGCAGCCTGTCGCAGGTTCAGGCCAGCTCGATTGCCACCGCGGTCGCTTCGCCGCCGCCAATGCAGAGGCTGGCCACGCCCTTGGTCTTACCGTGCCGCTTGAGTGCCGCGATCAGCGTTGTGACGATGCGCGCACCCGAAGCGCCGATCGGATGACCCAGCGCGGTTGCGCCGCCATGAACGTTGATCTTCTCATGCGGGATGCCGAGGTCATGCATCGCAAACATGGCGACGCAGGCGAAGGCTTCGTTCACTTCGAACAGGTCGACATCGGCCAGCGACCAGCCGGCCCGTTCCAGCACCTTGTTGATCGCACCGACGGGAGCCGTGGTGAAATCCTTCGGCTCCTGCGCGTGGGCGGCAACGGCGACAACCGTGGCCACCGGCTTGGCGCCCTTGGCAGCGGCAACGCTTGAGCGGGTCAGGACCAGCGCAGCGGCACCGTCCGAAATCGAGCTGGAGGTTGCCGCCGTGATCGTGCCGTCCTTGGCGAAGGCCGGCTTCAGGGTCGGGATCTTGTCCGGACGGCCCTTGCCGGGCTGCTCGTCGGTATCGACCACGGTCTCACCGGTGCGCGACACGACCGTGACCGGGGCGATTTCATCGGCAAAGGCCCCGTCGGCAATCGCAGCCTGGGCGCGGCGCAGCGATTCGATCGAATAGGCGTCCTGGGCCTCACGGGTCAGCTGATAGGCGTTGGCGGTGTCCTGGGCGAAAGTGCCCATGGCGCGGCCGGGTTCATAAGCGTCTTCCAGACCATCGAGGAACATGTGGTCATAGGCCGTGTCATGGCCGATCCGCGCGCCCGAGCGGTGCTTCTTGAGGATGTAGGGGGCATTGGTCATCGATTCCATGCCGCCCGCCACGACCAGGTCGATCGTGCCGGCAGCGAGGGCTTCGGCGCCCATGATCAGGGTCTGCATGCCCGAGCCGCAAACCTTGTTGACCGTGGTCGCCTGGACCGACTTGGGCAGGCGGGCCTTGATCGTGGCCTGGCGAGCCGGGGCCTGGCCCAGACCGGCCGGCAGCACGCAGCCCATGTAGACCCGCTCGATTTCTGCGCCGTTGACGCCAGCCCGCTCAACCGCCGCCTTGATCGCGGTGGCGCCCAGGTCAGTCGCCGCAACATCGGCCAGGGCGCCCTGCATGCCGCCCATCGGGGTGCGGGCGTAGGACAGGATGACGATCGGATCGGCGGGAGAGAGCTGCGCCATGGCAAGGGGCCTTTCGCTGGAAGGAAAGTGGCCTCTTAATGCTGCACCGCATCATTGGCAATTGTGACAAGGGGGCAGCGCTTGCCAAGCGGGCATTCTTGCTGGAAAAGCGTGGCAAACAGCAACCGGAGAGAGCCGATGTCTGCCACCACCACCGCCATGATGGCCACGCTGCAGCGCCAGCGCGATGCCTTTACCGCCGCCCGGCCCGAACCGATGTCGGTCCGCAAGGATCGCCTGAAGCGGATCATCGTGATGATGAAGGAAACCGGCGAGGACTTTGCCCGCGCGATCAGCCGCGATTTCGGCCACCGCAGCCACGAACAGAGCCTGATGACCGACATCATGCCCTCGGTCACGGCGGCCAAATACTGCCTCAAGCACATGGATGCCTGGGCCAAGACCGAAAAGCGCAAGCCCAACTTCCCGCTGGGCCTGTTCGGCGCCAAGGCCGAGCTGCGCTATGAACCGAAGGGTGTGGTTGGCGTTGTCAGCCCCTGGAACTTCCCGGTCGGCCTGACCATCGGACCGGTCGCCCAGGCCTTTGCCGCCGGCAACCGGGTAATGATCAAGCCCAGCGAGTTTACTGAAGACACCTCTGAACTGATGAGAGAGGTCTTCGCCCGCTACTTCGCCGAAGAGGAAATGGCCGTTTTCACCGGCGGGCCGGACGTGGGTCAGGCCTTCTGCGGCCTGCCGTTCGACCACCTGTTGTTCACCGGGGCCACCGCGGTTGGCAAGCATGTCCTGCGCGCCGCTGCCGACAACCTGGTGCCAGTCACGCTGGAACTGGGCGGCAAGTCGCCGACGATCCTCGGCCGCAGCGCCAATGTCGAGCGCGCGGGTGAGCGGATCGCCATGGGCAAGATGCTCAACGCCGGCCAGATCTGCTTGGCGCCAGACTACATGTTCGTGCCGCAGGAACTGGAAGAGCGCGCGATCGGTGCGGTAAGCAATGCGGTCAGCGCGATGTATCCCACGCTGCTCCACAACGATGACTATACCTCGGTCGTCAACGCGCGGCACCGCGACCGGATCCAGGGGCTGATCGACGACGCCAAGGCCAAGGGTGCCGAAGCGATCGAGATCAACCCGGGCAACGAGGACTTCTCGGCCTCGAACGGTCACAAGATGCCGCTGACCATCCTGCGCAATGTCGATGATGACATGAAGGTGATGCAGGACGAGATCTTTGGGCCGGTCCTGCCGATCAAGACCTACAAGGCGATTGATGAGGCGATCGACTACGTCAACGCCCATGATCGGCCGCTGGGCCTCTACTACTTTGGCGAAGACGCTGGCGAGCGCGAGCGGGTGCTGACCCGCACCATCTCCGGCGGGGTAACGGTCAATGACGTGGTCATGCACGTCTCGATCGATGACCTGCCGTTCGGCGGGGTCGGGCCTTCGGGGATGGGTTCGTACCACGGGCCGGAAGGCTTCAAGACCTTCAGTCACGCCCGTTCGGTCTATACCCAGCCCAAGTTCGATCTGGCCAAGCTGGCCGGCCTCAAGCCGCCCTACGGGCCGACTACCCGCAAGACCCTGGCCCGCGAACTGGGCTGAGCGGACCAAGTGCCGCTGCCTGCGCCACAATGGCGCGGCGGCGGCATTTTCCGGTAAATTGGGGGCTTCCCCCACTTGCGCGGGGCGAATGGCGGGACTAGGGCGCGGGCAACCGTTCGCAACGCTGAGTCAGTCCCTTGGTAGACCTCTCGCAATACCTGCCGATCCTGATCTTCCTTGGGATCGCTCTGGCCCTTTCGGCTGCATTCGTTTTCCTGCCGATGGGGGTCGCCCGCCTGACCGGCGCGCACAACCCCAATGCCGAAAAGCTCAGCGAGTATGAGTGCGGCTTCCCGGCGTTCGAGGATCCGCGCAGCCAGTTCGACGTGCGCTTTTACCTGGTCGCGATCCTGTTCATCATCTTCGATCTTGAAGCAGCCTTCCTGTTTCCCTGGGCGGTCAGCCTGGATCTGACGGGCTGGCCGGGCTGGATCACGATGATGGTGTTCCTGGGCGAACTTGCGGTCGGGCTGGCCTATGCCTGGAAAATTGGGGCTTTGGATTGGGAATGAGCACGCTCGTGAATGCCCAGGGTCTGCCGCTTGGTGCGGCGCAGGCAGGTTCGACGGCGATCACGCCGCCGGACCAGGCCTTTTTCAACGATCTCAACGCCGAGGTGAATGACAAGGGCTTCCTCGTCACCAGCACCGAGGACCTGTTCCAGTGGGCCCGCACCGGCTCGCTGTGGTGGATGACCTTCGGCCTGGCCTGCTGCGCGGTCGAGATGATCCACGTCAACATGCCGCGCTATGACATGGAGCGGTTTGGCGTCGCCCCGCGCGCCTCGCCCCGTCAGTCCGACGTGATGATCGTGGCCGGTACCCTGTGCAACAAGATGGCCCCGGCGCTGCG
>JAJTFU010000180.1:0-3737 GCA_021299075.1 Novosphingobium sp.
CCGACCCGCCTGGCATACAAGAAGCTGACGCGCTGACGCGCTAGGGCAAGAAGCTGACGCGCTGACCGGTCAGGGGATCACCCAGGTCCCCTGCCAGTCCTGCCCCGGCATCGCCCGCGCGAACTGCGCGCGGCGGTGGCCATCGTGCGCGAGGTAGAGCCAGTCCAACGAAGTCGGTTCGATCAGCAGGACGGCAAAGTTCTCGCGCGCGGGCAGCAATTGTTCCTCGCTCGGCCGGATGCCTTCCACCTCTTCGGGCAGACCGGAGCGCGGCTGATCCGTGGGCGATCCCGGCGCGCCGACTGCCAGGTAGCAGCGCCGGGCATATTCGGATGCCGCAGCCCAGGCCGCGTCAGCGACCGGACCCGCCGCCTCGATCCGCGCCGGTCCGCGCAGCCGCAACTGGATCTTGGCGTCGGGATCAAAGGCCAACACGCTCCCCACACCGTCTGCCGCGATCGTGGTGGTCTTGGCGCTGCGCGCATCGGTGTGGAACCGCAGCAGGCCGATCTCAGGATCGCAGGCGCGCAGCACCATCATTCTGAGATCGCCGTCCCCGGTGCCGACCACGGGGACATGCATCGCCGATTTCCGGTCGCGCGCGGCGCGGGTCAGGTGAGCAGCGGCATCAGCCAGCACGGCATCGAGTGTTGCGAACATGGCCAGCCCTTACATCGCCACGGCAGAAACCTGAACAGAGAACCCTAACGTTCATTCACCGTGGCGACAGCGCGAATCGCTTAGCTGGTTGCACGAGGTCGCCGCCGATGGTGCGGCGCGATGGATGGAGAACGGCCATGGCCGTCAAGTTCAATTCGATTGTCGGCAAGGTCAGCGCGCTCGCGCTTGCCGTTTCCGCGCTGGCCCTCCCCGCTGCCGCCCAGGCGCAGGACGAAGACCGTGGTCGCTTCCGTGACCGCGAGGCCGCTGGCAACATTGGCGGTGACAATGAAGCGCGCCGCGCGCCGCGTTCGGCTCCGGTCGAAGGCGGCTGGTCGCGCGGTGACGGAAATGGTGGCGGCTGGTCACGTCCGGCCCGCGCCCAGGCTCCTGTGGCCGTGCCGCAGGCAGCCCCGGCAGGTGACTATCAGCAGGGCCGCGCTGCCCAGGCCCCCGGCTGGAACCGCAGTGCCGAACGCCGCGAAGGCAATGGCTGGAATGGCAATGGCCGCAGTTGGGAAAACCGCGGCGGTGGGAACTGGCGCGGTGACAATGATGCCCGTCCGGCTCCTGCCCCTCAGGCACAGTCGCAGGCAGCACCTGCCCCGGTCGTCCAGGGTCGCAACTGGAACCAGGACCGGACCGTCCGTTCGGAAGATTCACGCCGCACGGACCGTTCGGGTACCTGGTGGCGCCAGGAGGGCGATCGGACCTATCGCGATGCCGATCGCCGTGGCGATGACAGCCGCTGGCGCGACCGCAACCGCGAAGAGTACCGGCGCGACAACGATCGCCGCTGGGATGGCAACCGGCGCTGGGACAACAACCGCAGCGATCGCCATCGCTATGGCTACAACCAGAATTACCGTCGCTGGGATCACCGCTGGCGCGATAACCGGCGCTATGACTGGTATTCGTACCGCCGGACCTATCCCAGCACCTTCCGGGTCGGGGTCTATTATTCGCCCTACCGGAACTACAGCTACCGGCGCCTGAATGTCGGGTTCTTCTTGGACTCGCTGTTCTATTCGAACCGCTACTGGATCGACGATCCGTGGCAGTATCGCCTGCCGGACGTTTACGGGCCATATCGCTGGATCCGGTACTATGACGATGCCCTGCTGGTGAATACCTATACCGGCGAAGTGGTCGACGTGATCTACCGCTTCTTCTGGTAGAACCAGCCGAACACGCGGTGCAACGAGTGGACGGACCGCATGGAGCCCCTGCCCGGCAACGGGTGGGGGCTCTCCTCTATCAGCGCAGGAAGGGCAGCATCCGCGCCATGGTCCCGTCGCGGTCAAGGAACTGATGCTTCAGCGCGGCCGCCACATGCAGTCCGAACAGCACCAGCATGGCCGTGGCGGTCACCTCGTGCAGTTCATGGAACAGGCCGATCGTGGCCTTGTCCGAAGCCACTGGCAGTGCGGGGAAATCGAACAGCCCGAACATGCTGACCGGCTTGCCCTTGCCGAACGCCGAGTGAAGACCCAGCCCGGCCAACGGCACCGCCAGCATCAGCACATAGAACAGCGTATGCGTGACGCGGGCCAGCGCGGCTTCCCACGATTTCAGCGTTTCAAGCAGCGCAGGCGGACGATAGGCCAGCCGCCAGCCGATCCGCACCAGGGTCAGCAGCAGGATCAGCACGCCGTTGGCCTTGTGATAGCCCATCATTACGATCTTCTGATCGCGGGGCATATCTTCTGACACCCAGGCGCCGATGAAGTTGCCGATAATCAGGAGAGCAATCAGCCAGTGGAGGATGATCGATCCGCGCGAATAGCGTGCTGCGCTGTCGGTTGTGCTCATGGAACAGGAAGTTGGCTCAAGCCGCGCGCGGCTGCAAGCAGCTTTTGCTTGCCCTGACGCGCGGCAACGATAGGCATATTTGCATGGAGTATCCTCCCTGCCCCAACCCGGACAAGGTCGCGCTGATGCGTCTGGGCGCCCACGTCCGCCGCCGGCTGGAAGCCGATCCGGCGGTGCACAAGGTGCCCATCGAGCGGGCCGAGATCTGGGCCCTGTCCGAATTCGTCAGCCCCGCAGAATGTGCCGAACTGATGGCTATGGTCGATCGTACCGCCCAGCCCTCGGCCGTGCTGGATCACGGCTATGCCTCGAACACCTGGCGCACATCCTATTCGGGCGATGTCGATCGCAACGATCCCTTCGTGAAGATGATCGAGCGGCGGATCGATGACCTGCTGGGCATCCCGCACGAATTTGGTGAGACCATGCAGGGCCAGCGCTATGCCCCGGGCCAGGAATTCAAGGCCCACCAGGACTGGTTCTGGACCAAGGCCCCCTACTGGAAGACCGAAGCCAAACGCGGCGGCCAGCGCTCGATCACGGCGATGATCTACCTCAACGATGTCGAAGAAGGTGGGACGACCGACTTTCCGCGCATCGGCGTGTCGATCCCACCGCAGCGCGGGGCGCTGATTGTCTGGAACAATTCCTGCCCGGACGGCTCGCTCAACAATGACACGCTTCACGCCGGCACCCCGGTTATCAAGGGCACGAAGTACATCATCACCAAGTGGTATCGCACCCGCAAATGGGGCTGACCCGCGCGTTCCTGCTGGCACTGCTGGCGGCCGGGCTGATCGCCCCGGCCAGCGCGCAAACGATTCCGGCAATCCCCGTGGCCGGTGCCCGGCAGGACGAAGACGCGCGGCTGCTCGCGCTACTCAATTCCTATGCCCGTGCGCAGGAAGCACTCGATCCGCTGGGTGCCGTAGCGCGCGGCGACAATGGCAATCCGCAGGCGCTCCAACGGCTGTTCAGTGATGAGCTGGCAGCGGCCCAGCGCACCGAACTGCGCCGCCAGCTGGCCGGCCTCGCCCGGATCAACCGCGCGCGGCTCAGCCCGGAACGGCAGCTCTCCTACGATGCCTTCCAGCAGCAGACCCGCGAGGCCCTGGGCTGGCTGACCCCGGATATCATCGCGCTGACCGCCGTGCGACCCTTCAACCACTTTGGCGGGCTGCATGAGGAATTTCCCGCCCTGCTTGGTCCCGAAGGCGCCCTACCCTGGCGCGACGAGCGCGACTACCGCCGCAACCTGGCGCTGC